>CAYTWV010000217.1:4908-6926 GCA_964442235.1 uncultured Myxococcales bacterium
GGAGCAATAATGGTCACGGGTGGAGTGCTCTCGGCGGATAGGGCCATGGTGTCCAGTTCCGGAAGCCGGGCAGCACTACGCCGTATAATCTCGGCCACAGCCAGGGCCATCAGAATGCTGTTAATCCCGTTGTATCCCACAAAATAGAACAGGAAGATGATATCCAGCCAGTGGCTCATACGCTGCCTCCGCCTCTGGCCGCCAGGACCTTAATGCGCTCCAGCTCCTGCCGGGCGGTGTCCACCGCAAATTCGTCAACTCCCTCTTGAACGATGCGCTCCAATTCCAACCTACCCACATCCCCCAGCGCCCCCAGCGCTGCGGCAACATTCTGGCGAACCCAGAAGGAGCGATCGCCGGCGATAACCGCCAACTCTCTAAGCGCTGCCAACGAACGACGACGCCCCAAACCCCGGGCCGCCAGTGCTCTCACTTCGGGTACCGGGTCGTGCAACATGGAAATCAGCGAATCCTCACTGGCCACTCCCGACATGTAGGAACTTGCCATCGCCGCCCCTACCCGCATTTCCATCGCCTCGGATTTGCTTGCCAGCGTGACAAACTCCTCGGCACGTGGCGAATTGCGGCGGGCCGCAGCAATAATCAGAATCTTCTTCAAGGAGTCCGATTTGAAGGTATTATGAAGGTCCAGCACCCGGTCGAATTGTTCGGGTTTCAGGCTGCTAAGCAGCACATAAACGGGCTGCTCCATCAGACGCCTGGGCACATCCACCTTGCGCAGCACCCTGGCCACGTCATCTCCCGACCCGATTCGGGCCAATCCCTGAGCCGCCATCAAGGCCACCGCCCTGTGGTCTCCTTCCGTTGCCAACAGGACGGGTCGCTCGCCAGGCCCCGCCACGAACACCAGCCGCCGCATGGCCAACACCCGGCGATGCCACATGGGCGAACGCATCATCTTGACATCACGGGCAACCAGACCCAGGGCCCGATACAGTTGTGTGGCAGCTTCCAGCGCTTCGCCCGCCAGGACTCGAATTCGGGGTTCCAGGTAAGCTCTAACGGTGGATTCAGGGTACGCTTTGGCAGCCTTGACCCATTTGTCGGCCTCTTCGGGTTCCATTAGCGCATCAAAAAAGGTCTCGCCTAGCTGGGCTTCAAACCGTTCCAGTCGCCGTTCTCGCACTCCTCGGCGCACGTCCCGCATGACCAGCCAAATCCATTGTGTGGTAAGCAGCAACAACTCGGCGAAGATGAATATGATCACCGCTCGATAGACGTCATTTTCCCACAATTCCAGTAAGAACTGCTGCATGGTGCCTCAGCGATGTTGGGCCACCAGCTCCGTTATGATCTTGGGCAGCCCCTTGATGTCGATGGGTTTCACCACGTAGCTGTCCGCACCCAGGTCATAGGCGCGCTGCTTGTCAAACTCTTGACCCGTGGCGGTCACCATCACAACCCTGATCTTGGAACCGAGTTTTTCCTTGGCGTACTTTAGCAACTCGAATCCGGACCGGAAAGGCAAATGTACATCCAACAGCGCCACATGGGGACTCTGCTGATCAAGAATTCGCTCGGCCACCTCTCCGTCGGGCGCTCCGAAAACCGTCCAACCCTGACGGCGCAAAGACCGAACCAGGATCTCCAGCGTCACTGGCTCGTCTTCAGCCACAAGAATCGTCAGCGCCCGCTCTTCGTCCATTATGAACCCCGCAAACTCGATGGTGCCGCGCCCCTTCGCTCGGTCTGTCCTGTCAGGCACCGCGTTCACTCTCCCCCGTCGGGACTCGGATACTCGTTACGAAACGGACTCTACGGTCTGTTTAGAATGTGTCAAGATAACGGACCAAGCCTGATCAGGCCTTCTTGAGGAAGAACCACCACGCACCGGCACCAAGACCCCCTGCCGCCAACGCCGCAACCAAAATCCAAACCCACAAGTAGTCCGCTTCACCCTGTTCCCCATCGGAACCGCACAGGGACTTCTTGTCTTCAACTTCCGCGTTACAGTCAGCTACGGCCCGGACCGCGTCCAGTACCTTCAAATTGAACCC
>CAYTWV010000217.1:6936-7340 GCA_964442235.1 uncultured Myxococcales bacterium
CAAGCGGATCGGCCTTCTCCAGAGCTTCTCGAGTGCGCTGCAAATCCACTCGGCACGCTTCCAGCGCCCGGCGACCTCGGCGGCACTCGCGCACCTCTTTCCCTGCCCCCTCGGGCTCTGGCATTCCATCCAACAAGGCATCCAACTCCGACCGATATGCGTCCATCCGGGCCAACTGCGAATTCTTGAAGTCCTCGCCCCAGGCTCCGACTTCCTCACTCCATCCCGACCCCTTCAGTTCCTTCTTGATTTCACGCAGACGGACTTCCAACGAATCCAACCGTTCGTTAGCCCGGTCCACCATGCCGTTCTTGCCCATCAGTTCCACCGAGCGAGCCTGCTTCAGCAACTTCTCGGCATCCACCAGCGCCTCGTGCGCCCCACCCCCACCCCCCCACGTCTCC
>CAYTWV010000218.1:0-7333 GCA_964442235.1 uncultured Myxococcales bacterium
TCAGAAACGAAGAAAATCTGATTGAAAAGCTTTACGAAATGAGTTCAACTGATGATACCCCGCTTCGCTCCCCGGGGTCACCCGCCAAATCGTAAACCAACCCGCCGTCCCCATCCGTCGGAATCACCCACTTCCTCTGCCCCCGAATTGCCGCAAATCGATGCCACACACAGGCAGGATCAGGCTTCTCTTTCCCCCCCATCCCCAACTCCACCCCACTTCGATTCATGGCCGCTATGGCCAACGTCCCCGGTGCTGGGACACCCGTCCGAAACGACTCCGCCAGAGACTCGCCATCAATCCCTTCCAAACCCGGCAGCCCCGCCAGTTCCAGCAGCGTCGGAGCATAATCCACCGTCCTCACCATTCCGCCCACCCGTATCCCCTTGCCAACTCCGCTGCCTACCACCACCAGCGGCACTCGAAGTCCCTCCTCAAACAGGTGGTTCCCGTGCAGGTCGAATACCCACGAAACCCGCTCGTTGGGCCCCAGCCGCTCTCCCCATGTCTCCCCATGATCCGCCGTAATCATCAACACCGTCTCGTCCATGCCAGGACCCGCTTCCAACGCCCGAAGCAATCCCGGAAGCCACTTCTCCGAAAAAGACTCCACCGCTACCTGATACACCCCCCGAACCTTCTCCCTTAACTCAGGTCGGCTTCCCAACACCCCCACGACCCCATCCGCAAGACGCTTCCACGTCCCCATCTCCATGGGACCCGACACGTACGGCACATGAGTCCCCCAATAGTGAATGAATGTGAAACTGTCGCCCGAACCCCCCATCGCCGACGCCAACTCGCCAAACAACCGCTCCTGATCCAGAGAAGCCCCACACACCCCGGCTTCCGGCAACCCCGTGAACAGGTAATTCGGATTGAACACATAAGAACGCACGGCCCAGCCCGCCTGCGCAAATCGCAAGAACAGATTCTCGGGCCGTCGCGGCCACGGCTGCAGCCAGTTCACCAACCCCACCCGATGCCCCCAACACCCCGTAAACATCGCTGCCATCGATGGAAGCGTCCACGGCGAACTAGAGTAGACCCGCTGGCCAACCACACCTTGTCCCGCCAACGCATCCAGAGTGGGCGTCCTGGCCGGCCCGCCCGCAAACCCGCACACGTCCGCCCGCAAACTGTCCGCCACGACCAACACCAGCCGCATGGCTCCCCCTCCTCTTATCCATACCTGTTGGTGCACCAAACAGTGGCTTTTGTGCGCCAACCGGCAGCGGTCCGTTCAAACGGCCATCGCTCGCAGGGACACGAGACCCTGTCTATAGCCCTCCCGACTTCTCCTGCCCCAGACGAAACAGGCAATACCGGTTCTCGCCCAATCCGCCCATGGACGTCTGCCGCAAGCTGGTACATCCACCCCGGCAAATCTTGCGGTATACACACTCTCCGCAAAACCCCGTCAACTGCTGGCCCGCCCCATTCCGGTTGTACTGGAACAACCCCGGATCCCCCCATATCTCGGCCAGCGACCGCTGCCGAACTGACGCCTCATTAAACTCCGGAGGCAACGACAAACACCCACGCACCGCACCGTCCGACGCAATCCCCAACACCCGCAATCCCGCCTGGCATCCCGTCCAGCAAAAAGTCCCAGTGGGGGTCTCTCGCATACGTGGATCGTTTTGGCTCATGTAGCCGATGTTGTCCGCACCATAAACCCACATGCCACGAAGCCCCGACAACTTCAGAATGATCCGCTCCAACTCGGGCAACTGGCCCGGCTGCAGCGCCCACTGCTCCTCGTCCCCAAAACGCCCCAGCGCCTCGCTCAACTGCATCTGCCATCCGCCCACCCCGGCATCCAATAGCAGGGGATACAGCCGCTCCAGATCCCCAATATTGGCCTGATTCACCTGCGTCAACACGCCCACCGGCATCCCGGCTTCCCTGGCATGGTGCACGGCCCCCATCGCCCTCTCAAACGACCCGATTCGGTCCCTTAACAAATCGTGCACGGCCGCCGTGCCATCGATACTGACCGAGACACTATGCACGCCCGCATCCACCATCCGCCTGGCCATGGCCCCATCTACCATCCAACCATTGGTGACCATCTCGACCGTAACCCCACCCGCAACCAACCGCCCCACAATCGCCTCCCAATCCCGCCTCAAAAACGGCTCGCCCCCCATCAGCGAGACCCGCCCGCACCCCAACTGCGCCAACTCGTCGGCTACTCGAAGCACCTCGTGCTCGTCCAATTCATCGGACCGCGCCTCGCCCGCCCGCGACCCGCAGTGCCGGCAGTTCAGGTTGCACGCCAACGTCAACTCCCATACACAGAACATCGGGCTGGCTTCTGCCCGGGCCCAACGATGAGGCTTCATCGACCACCCCCCGGAACTACCCCGCTTCCCGACCGGGTCGAACGCACCCGGTACAAACAGTACGGGTTCTCGTATATCGTCCCCGTCACCGCGTACGCCATCGTGGTGCAGCCTGCCCGACACAACTTGCGAAACTCACACGTCGCACAAAACCCGGTCAGCTTCGACTCGTCCCAACGAGTGTTGTACGCAAATCGCTCCTCGTCCCCCCAAATCGCTGCCAGACTCTCCGTGCGCACATTGCCCGCAATGAAGTCACGCCCCATCGACGGACACCCCTTCACACCTCCGTTGCTCTCGATTCCCATCAACAGGCACCCGGCGTAACACCCCGTCCAGAAGGGCAACGCCTTCTCTTTCTCTCGCACCCGAATCACCGGCTCCAGCTCCGTGTAATACCCAATCGTATCCGTCACCCGAACCGGCACTCGGTCATCCTTCATAGCCTTCAACAGGCTCTCATACACCTGCTCCAACTGCGCCGGGGTGATCAGATACGGGGTGGGAATTTCCCGCAATCGCCCCTCGGGAAACGCCAATTGCACCTGCCACACATCCAAGTCCAGCTCCACCAGCAACTCGTACAGCCCGTCCAACTCCCCCAGGTTCCAGGCGTTCACGTGGGTAATCGCCCCCACCTTCAACGAACTCCGCTTCGCCACTCGCAACGCCTCAACCACCGAGCTGAAATTGGACGCACTTGCGCCGCTGGGACCCACCCGAATCCGATCATGTGTCGCCTGCAAGCCGTCCAAAGAGACCGCCACCCCAATCACCCCCGCCTGCTCCGCCGCCTGCACTGCTGCCTCATCCAAATGGGTGCCGTTCGTCACCACGTGCACCCCCACGCCTCGATCTGCCAAACGCCTGGCCAACAGCGGCCAGTCCTTCCGAAGTAGAGGCTCCCCACCCGACAGATTGCAACGTGTGCACCCCAACTCTGCAATCCGATCACATAATTCCAGCGCCTCCCCCGTGGTCAACTCCTCGGGATCTTTGGCCCCCGCACTGCCTTCACAGTGCAGACATCGCAAATTGCACGCGTTGGTGATCTCCCACACCACCGTGTAAGGACGACGGATTAATCGCTCTTGGACCGGTTTCATCAATCCTTCACAAGGGCCCCGGGGCCGGCCCCCCTGTTTAGTGAACGAACAGTTAGGGCCTGACCCGCTTCACGGGGAACGAGACCCCTTTGTAGGCTGGCTGAGCCTCAATCACCCGCTCCGGACCCCTGGGCCTGGGGGGCTTTACAACTTCCTTCTTGGCCGGAGTGCAACGCTCGGACTCCACCATGCCCATCAGTTGCGCCGCAATCTCCTCGGGAGTCATCTTCTCGAACAACTCCACCAACCCGGCTCGTTCGTCGGTGGCAAATCCGGTCAGACAAACCAGCAACTTGGCCTTCAAGCCAACACTCAGGTCCGAACCCGTCACAAAACCCGCCAACGTCAACGTCGGGTCTGCCTGCGAAACGACGACCGCACTCTGTGTCCCTTTGGCTTCGGCAGGCTGCGCCGCCTGGGCGTCCACCGAACCGCCCAGAATAATCCCAAGCCACAACACACACGCCAGCGCCGGGGCCGCCAGACCGGTCAACATCCCGTGGCTTTCGCAACGACCCACGGAACCCGGCAGGGCCGCACGAATCTCCTCAATCACCCGATCGATCTGCGCACCGGTCAGAATCTCCGCTTCCGGCGTTGCCAACCCCGCTGACGCCCCTCGCACCGAAGCCTGCATCCCCTCCAGCAACTCGGCCAACGGCCCCCAAAACGCCTCGTCGTCGGACTTCAAGGCCAGAAACTCCTCCAACGCTGCCAGCACCTCGCTGGCCCCGCTCCAAGGCCGCATCGCCATCCCCTGCCTGGCCAGAAAACCGGAAACTCGCTGAATTGTCGTCGGCTCGAGGTACATACTCATCTGGCTCTCCCTGGGCGGACGCCCGCACAATGTGCTCCCGTGACCCGCCAAGTAAACCACTCCCCCCGCCACGAATCAATGCCGCCGTCGCGACAGCCCCCCAACTTGCTTGGGGGGCCGCCGGCCATCGGTCGGCGGGGGGCGCACCTTGAGCGAGGGGTACCCGAGTCGAAAGGCTGACCCGACCCTTATTGATGCGCGTTGCGGTAATGGTACCGTCAGCCAGTCCGACTACGCTTCGCTTCGTCGGACCGGCGCGCCCCCCGGCCAGGCCACGCCTGGCCACCCCCCAGACAAGCTGGGTGGTTATCGGCGCATATTAGCCCCCCAACTTGCTTGGGGGGCCGCCGACCATCGGGCGGCGGGGGGGCGCGCCTTGAGCGAGGCGTAGCCGAGTCGAAAGGCTGACCCGACCCTTATTGATGACCCACGCAACCTGCCTACCTGGGGAAGCTCACGCCCTTGTACACATCCATCGCCATCACGTCAGGCTCTACCTCGCACTTCTCTGAATTGGACAATTCTAAGAGATAAGCAGCGATCTCTTCGGCGGTATGGTCTTGGAAATAGTCAAGGATTACGGAGCGTTCCGAACTAGTGAACCCCTTCAGGCACTCCAGCAGATTGGACTTCGTCATCCAAGAGAGGTCCGAATTGGACACATACTCTTCGACCGTGCTGTATTCCACCTGGTCCGCATCGTCCGTTTGGGCCCCATCGTCGGTCTGCACCACGTCCGCCTTCCCAGCCCCTCCACCATCATCACACCCTGCGGCCATGCCCAGCAGCAACACGGCGCACAGCCCCGGCGCTGCCAGCTTGGACAACAGTAAAAATGGCCGAGGTGCCCGTCCCACAACCGCCAGTGCCCGTCGAATGTCCACAATGACTCCGTCGATTCGCTCGGGTGACAGCACCTCGGCCCCACCCACGCGCCAACCGACCCCTCCCTCGGAACTGCCCACAAGTTCAGCAAGCAACCCCCGCAACGAGGCCCAGAAGCTCGCATCACAGGCCCTGGCCTGAAGCAGACGTTCCAACTCTTGCAGCACCTCCGACGCCCCGCTCCAAGGCCGCATCGCCATGCCCTGTTCGGCCAGAAACGCCCTAATCCGCTGCACGGTAGTGGGTTCAAAATACGTGCGCATGCGACCTCCACTCAAGTCAGAATCTCGGGAAATACAACGAAGTTCCATTGCCACTCGCGTATCCCCAGGATAAACTCGCCAAGCAACCTTTGGCAAGGAACAACGTCGGCATGTCGGATTACCTCGATGGACTGGAAAACCGAAGCCTCTATATCCTCAGAGAAGTGCGCGCCCGACTTCGAAATCCGGCCATCCTCTGGTCCATGGGCAAAGACTCCACCACCCTGCTCAATCTGTGCCGAAAGGCCTTTTTCGGAGTGGTGCCTTTCCCCGTAATTCACCTGGATACCTCTTATAAGTTCCCCGAGATGTACCAGTTCAGGGACCACTGGGCCAAAGAGTGGGGGCTCAACCTCCTGGTCGTAAAAAACCAAGAGGCCTTGCAGCAGGGGATGGGGCCCGACCATGGCGCACTGGAGTGTTGCACTCAGCTCAAAACCAACGCTCTGAAACAGGCGGTCCACTCCTACGGCTTTGACGGATTGCTGCTTGCCATTCGATGGGACGAACATGGTGTTCGGGCCAAAGAACGCTTTTTCTCCCCCCGAGACGCCCAATCCAACTGGTCCCACGGGCACCAACCCACGGAACTCTGGGGACGCTTCCCCGCCACTACGGCCTCCGACGGCGGACACCTGCGCATACACCCCATGCTCCACTGGAAAGAACTGGACGTCTGGGAGTACATGCTGAAAGAGAACCTGCCCGCCAACCCCCTCTACTTCGCCGCAAACGGCAAACGATACCGCAGTTTGGGATGCCAGACCTGCACCGTCCCTATGACCTCCCAGGCCCAATCCGTGGCCGATATCGTCGACGAGCTGCGCTCTACCCGCTCCGCCGAACGCGCTGGGCGAATGCTGGACAAAGAGCGGGTCTTTATCATGCAGAAACTCCGCTCCCTCGGTTACATGTAGGAGGCCTCGTGGAAATCCCTGTAGTGGTCATTGGCCATGTGGACCACGGCAAAAGCACCCTCGTCGGGCGCATCCTCTACGACTCCAAACGCATCCCCCAGGAACGAATGGAAGAACTCCAGGCCTTCGTCAGCGAAAGCCGAATTCGCTTTGAATTCGCCTACTTCCTCGATGCCCTGCAAGAAGAAATCGAGCAGGAACGCACCATTGACACAGTACGCGTCTGTTTTCAAAGCCAACGAACCTACCGCATCGCCGATGTCCCCGGTCACCGGGAGTTTGTGGGCAACATGCTCACCGGAGCATCCGATGCTCGCATGGCCATTCTGGTCCTCTCCGGCCCCGATGGCCCCCAGGCCCAAACCCTGCAGCACCTCTTCTTGTGTCAGATGCTTGGCGTCTCGCACCTCTTGGTCGCCCTGAACAAAATGGACCTGGCCGACTTCGATGCCCAGTGCTTCCGCAAATACTCCGCCCAAGCCACGGAGACCCTCACCCGGTTCGGATTCCACAACACAACGGTCATCCCCGTGGCAGCAACACGGGGCGACAACATCGCAACACCAAGTCCCGCCATGCCCTGGTACACCGGACCCACACTGTTGCAAGCTCTGGACGACATCCCCTTCCAAGAGCCCGTTGGCCCCCTGCGTTTCGCCGTCCAGGACAACTACCGGGTCGACAACCGAACTCTTGCGGTGGGCCGTATAGAGTCGGGACAACTTCTCCTGAACCAAACCCTCTACTTCCCTCTCTCTTCAACCACTGTCAACGTGGAACAGATACACGTCTTCGGTTCAACCAGAACCTCTGCTCAACAGGGTGATTGTGTGGGAATCCCCGTGCCCAACGCTCTGATTCGAGGCGATGTGGGTGGCCCACCCCAAGACCCTACCGAGGCCACGACCACAGGCGTCGCCCAGGTCTTTGTGCTGGAAGAATCCCTGGCCACCGGCGACTCTTTCGAGTTGGGCGGACCCTTAGGCAAAACCCCAGC
>CAYTWV010000219.1:0-7321 GCA_964442235.1 uncultured Myxococcales bacterium
CCCCTCGCCCAAACTGGCACAGCCCCTGAACGTGGTGGGGGCCCTCTCTTTGATCGAAAACCACTTCCCCGCTCGGGTGCCCAGGGTCATTCCGTTAGAGCACGGCGACAAAATCGCAGGCTTGGAAGTACTTTGGATGCCTGGCCATACCCGCGGTTCGGTGTTTCTGTTCCATCGCCAGACCGGGACGTTATTCAGCGGCGACGGCTTGCTGAATGCCGTGCCGCCGCTGGTCACAAAAACGGCGCTCAGCCTGCCGTTCGAGGGATACTGCGACGACTATCCCCAAGCGCTGGAGTCGTTGCGGAGTTTTGTGTCGCTGGATTTGGACGTGAAACGATTGTGCCCCGGCCACGGCCCCGTGCGCCATGGCGCCGTAAACGAACCCGTGCGGCGTATGCTGGATTTGCTGGAAACTCTCTCTTAGAAGTACCGAGCGTACCCCAGCCGCGATACCACACTCGTGCCGTTTACCTTGCTGGACAGCGCGGTCGTTTCTTCATACCCTTGGCTTTTTGTTTGTGGCAGGCGTGGAGGCGGAATGGCGACCAGAAGGCAATGGATAGGCTGGGTTCTGGCCTGTGCCGGGGTTGCCTTTGTGGCCATGCTTGTGTGGCGGGCCGGCCCCTTGCAGGTTTGGCAAACGCTGGTGGGCATGGAAGCTTGGGTGCTTCTGCTGCTGGCGGCGCCATTTGTGGGTGTGTCGCTTCACGTTCTGGGGTGGCGTGCAGTGGTTCCAAAGGCTGTTCGCCCTGGGTTTTGGCGGGCATTTCGTGTCTATTTGGCGGCCCTTGCCGTGGACGAAGTGGGGGCGGGCGTATTGGGGGAGCCACTTAAGGCAGCGGGTTTCCCCCGTTCCGCTCGCTTCGAGGTGGTGGGGGCCCTGGTGCTGGACAACGTGGCCCAAGCCCTTGCCATTGCGGCGTGTATGGCAGGAAGTGGTATCTGGCTGGCCGGCACACAAGTGGCTGGCGCAGGCGTTGCGGCGGTCCTTGGCGCAGCGGGAATGACCGGGGTTGCGGCCCTGCTGCTTGGCGGATTGTGGCTGGGGACGTTACCGGTGGTGGCGTCCAAGGCCCAAACCTCGGGGCCCCGTTTGCGGCGTCTGCTGCACCGATGGTCCGAGGTCTCCAAGACATCCACACAATCCGTTCGACAGCGACCCGCTGCGTTTGCCTCCTGTTTTGTGCTGCACGCCATGGGCAAGTTCTGGATCGTGCCAGAGTTTGCGCTGGGGCTGGCGCTGGTGGGTCAGTATGGGTGGGACAAGGCGCTGTGGCTGGCCTCGGGAAGCATGGTCGGTTCCGTAGTTGGGGCCGCAATACCTGCTCAGGCGGGTGTGCTGGAGGGCGCCGTCATGGCAAGCGCAATCGCGGCGGGTGTCCCGGCGCCAGAGGTCCTGGCCGTCATGCTGGTCCGAAGGTTCCGCAGCGCCCTATGGCTGGGAGTGGGATTCTGGCTGGCAGGTGGGGTGGTCCGTGAAAGCAAAGAGAACGGGGTGCGCTAAGGGCCGGGCCCGCGGCTGGTTTGTTTATTGGGCGTAGCAGGGCTGAATCAGCCAGGCAAATCCGCCGACCTTAAGCAGCGAACCAAGGCCCTCGGCGCTGTCTGCTGCCGTCGTTCCAAGTCCCTCGTCGAAGTGCCACAACCCCTTGGTGCTGTTGTCCAGGATGTGCCGCTTGACGGGTGTGAAGTTGTTTGCATATCGCTCAACATTCGAGATTCGGACCTCATCCAGCAGTCCCTGCAGGGATTTGTACAGAGAGGTGCCGTTGCCCAGGGCCCCTACACAAGTGACGCCCGCTTGAGTCGCCAAACCGCTGTCGGCGGGACCGGTGACCTCTTGGACCCCGTTCACAAACAGCCGGGTGGAGCCCGACGAGTTGCGCGTATAGGCGACGTGATACCAGACGCCCTGCTGGATTGCGGTGGTCCCTGTGATGGTGTGGTACTTGTTTAACGTATCCTCGTACCGCCCTCGCATTTTGTAAGCGCCATCTACCCATACGGCCGCCACTTCCTGGGTCAACTTGCCCGTTTCTGCATACGGGTAGTCTGTCGTGCGGGCCACAACACCGTATGTGGCCGTTGTGTCTGACAGGTTGTCGAAGCGAACCCAGGCTTCCACGGTCCAGGCGCTGCTGGGGCTTTGGGCCGTTTGGGTGCACGCCGAAGCGTAGGGTTGGCTCAGGTCAATGACGTATCGCTTGGCGCACTCCTCGCAGCCGTCGCACAGCGTGGGGTTCCCATCGTCGCACTGTTCCCATGAGTCCAGATTGCTGTCGCCGCACGAGGCGAAGGTGCAGATTCCGGCCACACAGGTCTGGTGCTGGCCACACTCTTCCAAGTCGATGTATTTGGACCCGAAGGCGTTACACTGGGCTCGTTTGTTGCCGATGCATGCGATGGATCCCGGGGCGCAGTTCGTCCACGGTGCGTACACCTTCGGGACCGCTTCGGGTCGAACGCATCGTGCGCCTCGGTCCGCACTGTGAAGGTGCCCGTATACATAACCCCTTTTGGCCGTTCGAAAACCGGTCGCAGGATCGTTGAATCCTCCGCCTCGATACGAGATGAATGTGTATCCCACCGTTCCCCCAGTGGGGTCCACGGCAGGACTGGTCTGATAATAGGTATCGCTGTAATTGTCCGAAACGAATTCCCACACGTTTCCGGCCATGTCGAAGGCCCCGCGGATGGATCTGCCGGCAAGTTTGGAACCCACGGGCCAGGTTCCGCCTGTGCTGCAGCCCTGACTGACGGCGATGCCCAGTTCGTTCATCACGGCCAGATTGTTTGCGCATGTGGCCGCCGGCGAATCTCCCCACGGGTACAGGTGGTGACTGGTGCCCGTGGCAGCGTATTCCCACTCGGCTTCAGTGGGGAGGCGACCTCCGCCAAACCACAGGCAAAACTCCATGGCATTCTGTTGGGTCAGGCCGTTTTGAGGGTGGAACGAGCGGCCATTGGCCGAAGTGTTGGTGCCCCAGCCATTTCCGGCCCAGTCGTCGGTGCTGGGGGCCAGGCAGTAGACCGGGTTTTTGGCGACGCATTCTTGATATTGAAGCACCGTGATTTCGTACTTCATGAAAAAATAGCCTTTCGAAATCGTAACAGAGTGCACCGGGTACTCAGCTTCCACGTGTCCAGGCTCATCGTTCGGGCTGCCCATTGGGAAACTACCAGATGGCACATAAATCCAGACGTCGTGAGCCCGATAGTCCGTCGTATTACTGTTAGAGTATTCGCACTGTTGTTGTGTGTTACAGCTTACCAGATAGCCGGCCAGGGCAGGGCAAGGGGTACCTCCGCAGATGACGAACTTCTCACACAGCCCGTCCAGGCACCACTGGTCGCTGGCAGCACAGTCCTGGACCGGGGAGACGCCGGAGCCGAACTCGTTACACACCACTTGCTGCGTGCCATCGCATAACAGTTTGTAAGGGATGCAGACGTGGTCCACACATTCGGCTCCTCCAGTGTCCTCCAGGCAGTACTGGGTGTCGCCGCAGGATTGGGACGGGATTTCCGACAAGCCGGTGCTGTTGCACAACATCACGAAGTTGCCTTCGCAGCGGGTGGAATCGGGGAGACAAAACTGCTCCTGGCAGGTGTCGTTGATGCAGTGAAGGTCTACATCAGAGCAATCCAGGCCAGAACATATGCCCGCCAAGCAGGTGTCGTTGGCGGTGCAACCGATGGAGTCATCACAGGCCATGCCGTCATTGCGGGGCTGAAAGACACACAGGCCGCTCTGGGGAACACACGTGTTTTTGGCGCAGGGTGTGTCGAACTGGGCGGTACATGCCTTGACCGTCGTTGGGTCCAGCACACAAAGCCACTGAGATGGGTCAAGGGCGGATGTGTCGCAAATCAGCGTGCCGTTGCACTTGTTGCCGTCCTCAAGCGCGGCGCAATCGGCGGTGTTCTGGCAATGGCATCCATTAGGGCCGGCCACACACGCTCCGCCGGAACAGATGTCGCCCGAGGTGCAGGGGTCTCCGTCCTCACACGCAGTGGTCAGGTTCGTGTGGGTGCACCCCAGCGTGGGCGAACACCCATCCAGCGTGCAGTCATTAAAATCGTCGCACTGAACCAGGGTTGTTCCGGGCAGGCACTGGCCGCCGCTGCAGGTGTCCCCCACAGTACAGACACTTCCGTCATTACACGGTCCCCCAAGGTTCGTGCTGACACACCCGGCGATAGGGTCGCATTGGCTGGTTTTGCAGGCGCCGGCCGGTGGGCAAACGGTGGCGGTGGTTCCCGCAATGCAAACTCCGCTGCTGCAGTGGTCCCCGGCGGTGCAGGCGTTGCCGTCAAAGCAGCTATTGGTATCGTCCTTAGACCATTCGGTTTTGCTCACGGAACTGATGCACTCTTCACATTCGTTTCCGGGGCGAGGGTCCTGGTTGGCATAACAGATGTTGCTGATGAGGCAGAATCCTGGCTTTACGGTGTGGGTACAGTCCCCAAGGCCGTCACATTGATCCTTGGTGCACTCTTGCTGGTCATCACACGAATAGGGTTCGCCGCCGCACACCGAGCTGGTACAGAAGTCGTCATAGGTACATGGGTCCTGGTCATCACATGCGGCACCCTCGGTGCAGGGGATGGCTTCACAAATACCGGCCTGGCAAGTGGTTCCGGTCCCGCACTGGCCACAGGAACCTTCGCAGCCGTCCGAGCCGCACTCTTTTTGCGCACACTGCGGAACACAAATCGCGTCGGCGTCTGGAACCAACCCATCCAGCCCCGTATCCCAGTCGGACAGCGGCCCCAAATCTGCAATGTCCGCGTCCGAACCCGTCCCATCCTGAATGCCCAGATCGGGACTGCCGTCTTCGGTGTTCGCACGGTCCGGACCCACGTCCACTGCATCTACCGATTCAGGTGCGTTGTTACCCGCACCGCATCCAATGGCAAATACCACGGCCAGGATAGAAAATGAAACCCTGGACATAACAGTCTCCATTGCGTTCCTCCGGTGACTCAATGATGGCCATGGTAGCCCGCTGTGGGGGATGAATCAAGCGCCCAGGCAGCAAATATTCGATTGATAGGAATCGGGGGTGCTGCGAGATTTGAGTCGGCGGAGGGGGTGTCTGGATATCGCGCTTGGAAGCTGCGTTTCGCCTGCGCTAGAATGGCCAGCCAGGTCTTGGCTCGTCTGGATGTTTGCGGGTGCGGAGGGTTTGTATGTCCCAAGAGTTCACTGTTCAGCAATTTCCCAGGTCTAGACTGACAACCATTGATGTGGGAAGAATCGGTCGCAGAAAGCACCACATCATCGGTCTGATGGAGGCGGACGTTACCGTAGCCAAAGAAATACTGGATGCGGACGCTGCATCGGGACGGACCATGGGCCTGACGGCCTGGGTCATCAAGGTGGTGGCGGAGACCGTGGCCGACGAAGAGCAGGTCCACGCCATGAACCTCAAGGGCGTCAAGCAGGTGATCTTTGACGATGTGGACGTTGCGTTGCCCATCTCCAGGCGGGTGGAAGGCAAAGAAGTCCCGCTGGTGGGCGTCATCCGAGAGGCCAACAAGAAAAGTGTTACCGAAATACACGCTGAGATTCGCGCCATGAAGCAGCAAGAGGTCAAGTCCGAGAAGGACTATGTGCTGGGGAGGCGCAAGGATACGATGCTTCACGGCCTGTTCTTGAGGCTTCCCATTGCCGCTCGGATGCTGATATGGGGCCGTTTGCTGGCCAGCCCGTTCACTCGAAAAGAGAAGATGGGCACGGTCATGATCACCCATTTGGGCGACCGTGGACTGGGCGCCGGATGGATCATCCCCAAGAGTATCCACAACCTGAGTATTGGCATCGGTTCGGTTGCACTGCAGCCCTGGGTAGTGGATGGGCAGGTCGTTCCCAGGAACGTGATGAAACTTACCCTTCTGTTTGACCACGACGTGGTCGATGGACTGCCGGCGGCTCGATTCGCCAGCAAACTTGTGGCGAATTTGCAGCAGGCCAGGTGGCTTGACGAAAGCAGGTGATCGCAGGCGAGGGATGACGGGGGGCGCACCCCGTGAACCGGGCGGGAGCATGTTGAAAAACCGGCCCGACCCGACTATGGTGGCCAGCGGCGGCTTCAGGCCACCCTAAGCCGGTGATTTCGTATCCCGGTCCTACCCCTCGACTCGGCCTTTGGCCTGCTCCCCTCGACGGGCCTGAGCGGCCCTCTCGGGGCCGTCGAAGGCGGGGTAAACGACCGGGGGGGTGGATCGGGATATTGGGCCAGTCGTTTAGGAGTTCCATGAACAGGTCAGTTACCCGGATGGTTTGGGTGTTGGGAGTTGTGGTGTGGGCGGGGGCCGCCTGTGGGACCTCAGAATCCTCTGACTATGAGACCGTCGACGGCATCATGCCCGAGATGGTGGATGTTGGCCCTGATTTGGCGTGTACGCCATCGTGTGAGACTGCGGTGTGCGGAGACAACGGGTGCAACGGGGTCTGTGGCATCTGTGCTACGGGCTTTGCCTGCGACGAGGGCTATTGTGTCCCGCCTCTGGAATGTGGGGATCAAGAGTGTGCCAAAGACTGGGGCGAGGATTGCCTCTCGTGCCCAGCGGACTGCGGCGGTTGCGGCGACGGCACCTGCGCGGAAATCGCCGATTGCATGATGACCTGCGGTCTGTTGGCCCAAGGCCCATGTGTGATGGGATGTCTCTATCTTGGCACCGAAGAGGCCGTCACTCTGTTTGACCAGTTGTATGTATGTGCCACCGAGACCTGTACCGTCATTGACGAAACCTGCTGGCGCAATGTTGCGGCAGATTCCTGTAAACTCCAGGCGCAGTCCTGTATGTGGCCCGGATAGGAGGCAAGTGGTCCAGATGGCAAATCCAAAGGCAATTGTGGTTGGGGCCAGTTCCGGGATCGGTCGTGAATTGGCCAAAGTGCTGGCCGCCAACGGATATCGGGTCGGAATCATGGCCCGTAGAACTCATTTGCTGAACGAACTTAAGGCCGAAATCGGCGGGGACGTGGTGGTCCAAGAGGTTGATGTGGCAAACATCGACGCCGCCATGGAGGCGCTTTCCGCCCTGGTCCAGCAAATGGGCGGTGTGGATCTGGTGGTGATCAGCGCCGGAACCGGGGAGATCAACGATCCCCTGGATTGGCTTCCTGAGTTCCAGACCATCCAGATCAATGTGACTGGATTTGCGGCGTTGGCCAACGTGGCCATGCGCCAGTTCATGCAGCAGGGGCATGGCCATCTTGTGGGCATCTCTTCGATCGCGGCGCTTCGAGGGGGTCGAGAGTCGCCCGCCTATAACGCGTCCAAGGCCTTCGAATCCAATTACATGGAAG
>CAYTWV010000220.1:0-7302 GCA_964442235.1 uncultured Myxococcales bacterium
ACCAGATGGTTCCAGTTGGCCGCCTTTTTGCCGTTCTTCCGGACCCATTCGGCAGCATTTGTCCCTCGTCGCGAGCCATGGACCTTCGGGAAGCCATTCACCGAGGTCTGCCGTGAGTTCCTGAAGCTTCGCTACCGAATGATGCCCTACTGGTATACCGCAGCGTGGAGGGCCTCACAAACCGGCTTGCCTCCGGTTCGGCCCATGATTTTCGACTACCCCGACCTGATGGCGTTTGCCAACGTGGACGACCAGTTCATGCTTGGCAATGACCTGATTGTGGCACCCGTCGTGACCCCGGGCACCAAGAAGAGGCGGGTATTACTTCCCCCCGGGGATTGGGTCAATTTCTGGACCGATGAGATTCTGGACGGCGGCCATGAAATCGAAGTCGCCGCTGAACTGGACCTGGTGCCCGTCTTTGTCAGGGCCGGAGCCGTGGTGCCTCTGTTGACTGACGGCGGAATCGAGTTGAGCGTGTACATCCCCGGCGTGAAGGATGACGCCTACGGCGAATTGTACAGTGATGCTGGAGATGGATACGGTCCCTCCCGAGTCGACCGCTTTTCTGTCTCGGTGGTTGGCCGGGTTGGAGAGATTCGGTGGGAATCGCAAGGGGATTTCCCCCAAGAGTATTCCCGGGTCAAAGTCGTTCTTCGGGGCCGCAGGGCCGATCACGCCGAAGTGGACGGCGTGCCCCTGGAATTCGAGCAGAATGTACTTCGCACACAGCCATTCAAGACGCTGCGATTCACCCTGACTCGGTAGACCCTCGGCCTCGCTTGCCATGACCGTCAGCACAAGCCAGCCTGACAATTCGTGTTTGGCCTCTGTGAGGGTTTGAAAATTGGCCCCTTTGCGGGCTGGACATCCCCGCGCGCGTGAATATACTAGCGCGCCCCCCGGTGCGCTGCTGCCCTTTCGATGGCAGAAGCGTGGCGTTGGAGTGTTACTGTCTGGTGCGAAAGATTGCACCGTTGAATGGTCTATACGTGAGGTGAGTTATGAGAGGGTTGTTGCGCACGTTCTGTTTCGGATTCATTGGATTGTCCCTGGTCGTCTCCCAGCCGGGCTGCGGCGGAAACGCAAAGGTGGATGACACCGATTTGGCGTCGGATTTGGTCGAGGTGGCTGATGGCTTCGGGGATCTGGACGCCATGCTACCTGACACCAAGACCGACTTGCCCGGCGAAGTGGGCCCCGAAGTGACGACGGACGCAGACGATACCGCCCAGACCGAGACCCTGGACCTGCCCCCCGATATCACGGGCAACCGCCCCAGTGAAGTGGGACAAATCGTCATCTCCGAATTCATGGCTCAGTCGACCGTTGGAAATGATGCGGGAGAGTGGGTCGAACTCTACAACGCGTCCGACGTGGCCTTGGAGTTGGCCGGTTGTTTCATGAAAGACGCCGCCACGGATTCGGTGCCCCTGACCGGGTCGCTGCTCCTGCAGCCGGGCGACTATCTGGTGCTGGGTGTTTCCTACGATGTGACCGTCAACGGCGGCCTTGACCCCGACTTCCTCATGGCGGGCTATCTTCTGGACAACTACGGCGACACCATTCGCTTGGAGTGTGATGGCCTGGACATCGACAGTGTGACGTACGAGGGAAATTGGGTCGTCAACGGCGTGGCTCGCCAACTGGACAAGGACCACATGGATGCCGTCTCCAACGACAGCAAAGCCAATTGGTGCCTGGCTGGCTTCAATTACGGCGGAAAGGGCAAACTCGGCTCCCCCGGTGCTACCAACGAGAAATGCGAAGTCGTCAATCCTTGTGAACCCAACCCCTGCACGGGCGCTCCGGCTTCCTCGTGCCAGGATTCCGTGACCCTGAAGCAGTCCAAAGTCCCCGGTACCTGCACCGTGGTCAACAACCAGCCCTCCTGCGAATTCGAAATCGAAACCATCGACTGCAGCTTGAGCGACAAGGTTTGCAAGAACGGCGCCTGCATTGTGCCTCCCGACCCCTGCCAGCCCAACCCCTGCACCGTGCCCCCGCAGCCCACGTGCGATGGCAATCTGGCCAACACCCATGTGGTCCCCGGCGCCTGCAGCAACAACTCTGGCACCGCCAAGTGCGTCTATACCCCCCAGCAGGTGAACTGCGCCCTTGAGGGCAAGGTTTGTGTGACCGGGGCTTGCCAGTATGAAGGACAGGGCCTGGCTCCTTCGGCGGCCGGCCAGGTGATCGTCTCGGAATTCATGGCCAAGAGCCAGTCGGGTACCGATGGCGGCGAATGGATCGAGTTTTTTAATACCTCTTCGGTCGCACTGGACCTGAACGGCTGCGCCCTGAAAGACAAAGCCAACGAGAACATCGTCATCGCTGAACCCCTGGTCATCCCGGCCGGTGGATATCTGCTATTTGCCAAGAGCGACGATTCCGTCGCCAATCACGGCCTGACTCCTGATTACATTGCCCCGTTTGCCTTGGCCAATGACGGCGACAAGATCATCCTGGTCTGCAACGGCGTCGAAATTGACCGCATTGAATACAACGGCACTTGGGTAACCCAGGGCGTGGCGACACAACTCAACTCCAAGTCCATGGATGGCGTTTCTAACGACACCCTGATCAACTGGTGCCCTGCTGTGGCGACCTACGGAACCGACGCACTCCTGGGAACCCCCGGCCTGCCGAACTCCGAGTGCCAGATTCCTGTCACCATCTACAAGTGCCGTCTCCAAGAGCCCTTGGATGTGACGCAGGAGGCGGGGACGGACCTGACCGTGCTTGGCCGCGTCGCAGCATTCTCGCTGACGGACCTGACCAGCGGCAACGACCCCAACCCCCTCCTGAAGGGGCAGGCCGGATTTGGTCCTGTCAACACCAACCCCGCTACGGCCGCAGGCTGGACCTGGTTCGATGCTCTTCCCGCCGACGGTTGGGATGCAATGGCCGCCGGAGAACTGGATATGGACCAGTACACGGCAACCTATCTGACCCCGGGAACCGGCAACTACCATCATGCCTATCGTTTCTCTGTGGACGGTGGGACCACCTGGACCTACTGCGACCGCAACGCGGGCGCCGGGGCCGACGGCTCGGAAAATGGATACCAGATTACCAATGCCGGAACCCTGAAGACCACGCCCGGAGCCAATCCTTGCGAGCCCAATCCCTGCACCACCCCCAATGCCGACGTCTGCTCCCTCGATGGACTGAGCGTGTTGACCTATGTCAATCCGGGCCTCTGCTCCGTGGTGGAAGGCGCTGCCACCTGCCAGTACACTGAAACCACCATCGACTGCACGCTGGACGGAAAAGCCTGCATTGGTGGCCTTTGTGTGGCCGAAGGCGAAGGCAATATTCCCACTGCCAAGGGGCAAGTCCTGATTACCGAGTTTATGGCTCAGTCTCAGTCCGGAACCGACGAAGGCGAGTGGATCGAAATCTATAACAATACCGCCACCGTATTGGATCTGGCTGGCTGTAAGTTGACGGACTTGGAAGCCACGGCGACGTTCCCTGTTCCCTACCTGTTTGCTCCTGGTGAGTATCTGGTTCTGGCCCGCAGCGCAGACCCGGCCAAAAACCATGGCCTGACCGTCGACTTCGTCTATTCCGGGATTGCACTCAGCAACGACCCCGGCGACCAAATCTATCTGTCGTGTGGCGAAACCAGTATCGACCAGGTGGAGTACACCAAACCCTGGATCGCCCTCGGCATTGCCACTCAATTGAACCCCGCCGCTTTTGACGCCGTCTCCAATGACCTTCAGTCGAATTGGTGCCTGGCCACTGGAGCCTATGGTACAGCGGGCAAGCTGGGTACTCCCGGTGCCGCCAACGTGGACTGTGTTCCCCCGGTACCTCCCGCAGTGGACTGGTGCCGTTTCCAGGCTCCCGCAACGGCCGACGTGATTCCCAATGGAACGCTTGTGGTGTCTGGCCGCGTACTGGAAGCTGGCAAGACCGATGTGACCAATGGTGTAGATTCCATTCAGGGCTTTGTCGCTCAGGCTGGCCTGGGAACGTTCGCCACCAATCCGGCCACGGATTCTTCGTGGGCGTGGGTGGCTGGTACCGGGACCGTGGGGTGGGATGCCGCAGCAGCAGGGGAACCTGGACTTGACGAGTACCAGGCGACGTTGACTGCCCCCGCTACCGTCGCTGCCTATCAGTTGGCTTGGCGTTTCTCTCTGGATTCCGGTGCCACCTGGGCTTACTGCGACCTGGACAAAGGCGATGGATTCGACGGTTCCGAAGACGGCTACAGCGCAGCCAATGCGGCAGTCCTGAACGTCGTGGAACCCCTGAATCCCTGCTCACCCAACCCCTGCCAGACTCTGCCGGCCAGCATCTGCGATTCGTCCACCGTCGCCCGCCACTACTCGGTGCCTGGCGAATGCACCGTCGATGGAACCAATGCGTCCTGCAACTACCTCTCGACCACCGAAGATTGCAATCTGAGTGGCAAAATCTGTGTTGCCGGACTCTGCAAATTGCCCGGCGAAGGCGACCGCCCCATGGCCGGCGAGGTCTTCGTGACCGAGTTCATGGCCAATCCCGTTGATTCGGCGGATGTCGGAGAGTGGATCGAACTGTACAATATCGCTTCGGTACCTTTGGATCTGGGCGGTTGTGTGTTGAAAGACAATGGGACAAACAACCATGTCATCGTCGGGCCGTTGGTTGTAGCGCCCGGCGACTTCGTGGTGCTGGCCCGAAGTGGCGACCCCGTTTTGAATCACGGGCTGGTTGCTCCCTATGTTTACTCCAACTTCACCCTGGCCAATACCGGCGACGCCATCGTTCTTGAGTGCGATTCCGCCCTGGTCGACTCGGTGGTCTACACCACGGCCCTTCTTGCCGTGGGCGCCTCGGCACAGCTCAGTTCTCTCCACTTCGACGAGGTGGACAACGACCTCGAGGCCAACTGGTGTTTGTCGAAAACCGGGTTCGGTACCGATGGCCAGTATGGAACGCCTGGAACGGATAACGGCGATTGTGCCCCTGCGTCCATCGACTGGTGCCGTTTCCAGTTCCCGCTTTCCGCTTCCGTCGAGACCAACCAGAATGTCACCGTTTACGGCCGAATTTATGAAGCCGGAACTACCGACCTGACCGCCGGTGTGGATGCCTTCCCCGGTCTGGTCATTCAGGCTGGCTTTGGCCCCGATGGCTCCACTCCCGGAGAAACCTGGAACTGGACCAACGCCTTGGGAACCTCGGGCTGGGACGCCATCGCCATGGGTGAACCGAACAACGACGAATACACCGCCACTTTTGTACCCGCCACGGCCGGCGAGTTCGACATGGCCTTCCGAGTATCCTTGGAAGCCGGCGTCTGGACTTACTGCGACCTGGACAAGGGCGATGGAATGGATGGGTCGGAGAACGGCTATGCTCCTTCGGATTCCGCTCCGTTGACGGTGGTGGTCCAGGCCAACCCCTGCAGTCCCAACCCCTGCACGGGGGTTCTGCCCGTCTGCAATCTGGATGCGACCAAAGCCATCGAGAGCGTCGCCCCGGGCACCTGCGTCAACAACGCCGGCGCTGCGGAATGCACCTACTCCACCGTCGAGGTCGATTGCGCTGGCAACGGCAAAGTCTGCGTGGATGGATACTGCGTCCTGCCGCCCCTTCCCAAACCCGCCGTGGGCGAAGTGATCTTCACCGAATTGATGGTGCGGGCCCTGGCTGGCACCACCGACAATGGCGAGTACGTTGAACTTCACAATACCACCACCAAAGACCTGGATATCTCGGGATGCCTGTTCAAAGACGCCGGTGCTTCGTTCGCCATTCCCGCAGGCACCACATTGGTCGCGGGAGACTACCTGGTGCTGGTCAAGAGTTCCGACCCCGCGGGCAACTTCGGATGCCCCTTCGACTTCGCCTGGGGAACGGCCATCTCGCTGACCAACGGCGGCGAAGCCCTGACCTTTGAGTGTGCCACGGTAGCGATTGATACCGTGACCTACGGCGGAACTTTTGATGACATCGAGGGCGCTTCTGCTCAGTTGAAAAACGCCAACCTTAACGCCACCGACAATGACACCATGACCAATTGGTGCACCGGCGGTTTCTCTACCTATGGCACGGCCGGAAAACGTGGCACGCCCGGTTCGGTCAACGACGACTGCGTGGCTCCCGTCATGGACTGGTGCCGTTTCCAGGCCCCAACAAGTGCGACTGTCGGCGTGGGCGCTTCGGTCACCACCTATGGCCGTATCTATGAAGCAGGCCTTACTACGGCAACCACCGGCGTGGATGCCATTCCGTTCCTTAAGGCTCAGGCCGGCTTCGGTGCCGACGGCTCTACTCCTGATAACACTTGGACCTGGGTCGATGCCCTGGGAACCCCCGGTTGGGATGGCATGGCCATGGGTGAACCCAATAATGACGAGTATACGGCAGTATTGATCCCTGGTGTGGCCGGTACCTATGACATGGCGTATCGGGTTTCGCTGGACAATGGCGCCACCTGGCTCTATTGCGACTTGGATAAGGGCGATGGTTTGGATGGCTCGGAGAACGGCTATGCGGCTTCGGATTCGGCTTCCTTGACCGTCCAGCCCCCGGCCAACCCCTGCGATCCCAACCCCTGTACCGTCGGGAAGACCGCCGAGTGCAACGTGGACAACACCAAAGCCATTGAGTACGTGGTTCCCGGAAACTGCGCCGTAGTTGCCAATGTTGCCGAGTGCACCTACCAGCCCAACGAAATCGACTGCGCCGGCGCCGGCAAGGTCTGCTCCAACGGTGCGTGTGTGGCCACGGGCCTGCCCAAGCCCGCCGTCGGCCAGGTGATCTTCACCGAGGTCATGGCCCGGGCGATTTCCGGCACCACCGACGATGGAGAGTATGTCGAGTTGTTCAACACCACAGCCACGGACCTGGATGTCTCTGGCTGCCTCTTCAAAGACTCCGCTGCGTCGTTTGCAATCCCTGCAAACACGACTCTGGCCGCCGGCGGGTACATGGTGCTGGTGAAGGGATCTGACCCCACCGGCAACTTTGGAATCCCCTTCAATTTCGCCTGGGGCACCGGCATCACTCTTTCCAACAGCGGCGAGGCCCTTACGTTCGAGTGCGCCAGCACTGCTATCGATTCCGTCTCGTATCCCAGCAGTCTGGTTGTTCTCAGTATCTCTGCTCAGTTGAAGACGGATAAGTACAATGGGACCGACAATGACACCACGGCCAATTGGTGCACGACCGGCACGACCACCTATGGCGCGACCGGCAAACGAGGCACCCCAGGTGCGGTTACGAACTGCCTGTAATTCTTATTCTGTTCCGGGTTTATCACGCCTGTGAGAATACGTCCCAAACTTAAGTAGCTGC
>CAYTWV010000221.1:0-2859 GCA_964442235.1 uncultured Myxococcales bacterium
AGAGCCTGATGGCTTCACCGGCGACATCGCTGGCGCTACCGTCGAGACCGTGGTGGACTCGGAAACCGTCAAGCTGGGCGATTCCGTCAAGGTCAGTTGCGATGTGACGTTGGATAGCCAGAAGGTCAAGGTCCAGACCCAGGTCCACGTCAAGAAGGGCGAGGACGAGCAGACCATGGACGCCGGCGAGTGGAAGCCGACTCAGACGGGCGAATACGACGTCTGGTGTGAAGTGGTGGATGCCGACATTTCCGACGACTCGCCTGCAAAAATCGTGGTCACCCTGGCCGATATCAAGAAGATTACGACATCGCTGGACCCCGAGGAAATTGCTGCGGGCGACACCTGTAACGTGACCTGCACAGCCGAAGATGAAGAGGGCAACACCGAAGAGATTTCCGCCGGAATCAAGACCGAGCCCGTGGACGGCGTCGACATCGCCGGTCAAGTGATCACCGGCAAGATTCCCGGCGAATACGAAGTGCTCTGCAAAGCCGGCGGCAGCCCGGAGGTGGTGCCCGCAACCCTGACTGTGTTGTTGGGCGAACCGGTCAATTACGTGGCCAAAGTCGCCCCGTCCACCGTGGGAGTGGGCGAACCCGCCATGGTCTCGTGCGAGGTGACCGACAAAGCCGGTAACGCCGTCGAGGTGCAGTGGAACGTCGAGGCCCCCGAGGGCGTCGAGGTCACAGGCAAGAGCCTCCAGACCACCAAGGCCGGAAAACACAAAATCAAGTGTGTCCCCGTGACCGCAAACGGCGATGAAAAATATACCGAGGCCGAGCTGGTTGTTGAACCGGGCGAGGTCGTTGGTATGAAGGTGTACATCAAGCCGGTTAAAGAATTTTTCGCGATCGGTGATGTGATTACTGTTGCACATGACCTTGTTGATGTCTACGACAACGTCGTTGAGTCCGCCGAGATTGACCCCATCGATGCCGGCCCCGCCGAGGGTCTTGTGTTGCAACCCAACAAAAACGACAAGTTCAAGCTGCTTGACGACGGCGTTTACACCTTCAAGGTTAAGGCCACCAGTTACCCTTACAGCGGCGAAGCGACGGCCACTTGCGACAGCTACGGCCCCGTCATTACCTTCACGTACCCGCCCCGCGCCTTGACCACCACGGCCGGACCGACGCTGGTCGCCACCGGCGACGTGAAGGACCGGATCACCACGGTTGCGTCGCTGGAGTTGAACGGCACCGTGGTTCCCGTAGATGCCAACGGCAATTTCACTTACCAGATGGCCCTAAGCCACGGCATGAACATGCTGTCTGCCAAAGCCATTGATGGGCACGGGAAAGAGCGAAACGGATTCCGCAGCGTGTTCCGTTCCAGCGAATTCAAACCCGCCGAGACGACCAACCCGGCCGCAGCCATGATTCCCAGGGGATTGCGAGTCTGGCTGTCGCAAGAGTTCATTGATGACGGCGACCACAGTCTACCGGCCGACGACTTGGCTACCATCATCGAGATTGTGGCTGAAAGCCTGGATTTGGCGACTCTTCTTCCCGCCGAAGGAATCGAGTTCTTCAGCGGTCCCACCAGCCAGTGCACGGCGTTCATCCAAGAAGTGACCTACGATAAGCCCATCGTCAATCTTCAGACGGTGGACCTTGGGTTGCGCTTGACGGTCCAGATCCCTAATCTTTTTGCCGAGTTGAACATCGAATGCTGTTATGAAGTTCCATATATCGGTCAGTATTGTGACCCATATTACGGATTTATCACGGCAGACGCCATTGTATTGGACGTGTTCCTCTTTATCAGACTGGATGAAAACAAGAAGGTCGTGGCCGAGCTTGGGCCCGTGGATGTGGAACTGGAGAACGTGGATGTGGACCTGCAGGGCTTGCAAGGGGCCATGTTTGATTCGCTGGTGAATCTGCTGATCAACACCTTCAAAGAGACCGCCATCCAGGCCTTCACGGACAGCATCGGGGAAAGCCTGCCCCAGATGGTTGCCGACGCCATGGCTACCCTGGAGCAGGGTTTTGATTTCGAGGTTCCCGCACTGATTGGCAGCGGCCCGGCCACTCCGCTCAAGATTGGAATCCAGTTCGAGGAGTTGCTTGCCACCTATGACGGCATCTCCATCGAGATTAACGCCTCGGTGGTGGCCCCCAAAGCGGTTCAGCATCAGCCGCTGGGTGTCATGATGCGGGCCGAGTGCCTCGGGGCCGAAACGGCTCCCTTCCAGCTTCCCAAACAGTTGGAGCTGAGTCTGGGCCTGGCTGTGGACCTGCTGAACGAGGCGCTCTACTCGGTGTGGAATGGCGGGGCGCTAACGTTGAACCTTACGGCAGCGGATCTGGCAAGCCTGGATGTGACGCAGTATGGCCTCGAGAACCTGGAAATCGCCACGGACCTGAACTATGCCCCGTTTATCCAGACCTGTGGTACAAACAACAAGCTGCTTTTGCAGTTGGGCGACGCCTATGTTCGCCCCAAGTTCTTCATGATGAATATGAACTGGGATATTCAGATGTACCTCTTCCTGGCCATCGACGTGGACATCGGTGTGGGCGCGGATGAAGAGGGGAACCCCGCTCTGAAGATTACGCTTGGCGAGTTCCAGGTCAGCGAATTGGAAATCACCGAAGTGGGCCCCGAGATTCGAGGCAAAGAGGGCATCGTGGTCTCTTTGTTCAAGGACACACTTCTGGGCGAAATCAAGAAGTCTCTTGGTGAAGGCATCACCTTTGCGATTCCTTCCATCGACCTTTCCACACTTTCGGACCTGCTGCCCGAGGGGGTCATGCTGACCATCGACCCACAGCAGGTGGGGCTGGACACGGGCTTCTTGGTAGTCGGCGGCAAACTCAAGTAATTCCAACACAATCCGAGGTGCGGTATGAG
>CAYTWV010000221.1:2869-6301 GCA_964442235.1 uncultured Myxococcales bacterium
CGGCAGCACAGGTGCAATCCGCCGTGTTTCCGGGGCCAGCAACCAAGGGCGAGGTGTGCCTGGCCTTTGCTGGGGACTTGATGCACCACTGTGTGCAGGGCAGTGGGGCTGCGGAGTATCCGGGCGGGGCAATCGAGGGATATGCGGCCTATTTCGCCTATGTCAAACCGGTGTTGGATGCGGCCCATGTGGCCATCGGGAACCTGGAGACGCCCCTGGACAAAGCGCCGAAGGACTGTTTTCCCCGTTTCCGAGCGCATCCGGACTATGCATTTGGGCTGAAAAAGGGCGGCTTTGACGTGGTCTCCCTGGCCAACAACCACGCCACGGATTACGGGGCAGCGGGCCTGGAAGCGACGCTGAAGTGGGTCAAAGAGGCTGGGTTGGTGCCCAGTGGAACATCCAGGCAAGCTCCGTATGTGCAGTTGAAAATTGGGGCAGTTAACGTGGGACTGGTGGTGTACACCATGTTGAACAACGGAAGTTGCCGTGGCGACCCCTGCCCGCTTATTACGGCCAAGCGGGATGTGGTGGACGAACGGCTGACCGCCGCCGTGCTGCAGGCCCGGAAAGAAAACGACATCGTGGTTGTGTACATCCATTGGCTGACCGAGTACCAGGTTCGCACTCGCAAGGTGGACCGGGAACTGGCCCAGCAACTGTTGGGGCTGGGGGTGCATGCCGTGGTGGGGTCTCACACCCATGTGCTGGGCACGGCCAGTTGGGCCTGGGTAGAGACCGGTTCAACGGCCACCAATCCTGCGCAGGCGCAGCCACTGACTACCCTTGGCAAGCCCAAACCTGCGGGTTCAAGAGGGCAGCGCCGGGCCTATGTTCGGTATAGCCTGGGCAACTTTGTCAGCGGAATGAAGCAGTTCCCCGTACGCATGGCCGGGCTGGAGACCATCTGTTTTGCCCCGATGACTTCAGGTGGATACGAAGTGGGTAAGGTAGAGTTCATCCCTACGTATGTGCGAAGAGATACGTACAAGGTGCGGTCCAGGTCCTATCAGGTTCTGCCACTGAAGAAGGCGGCAGAGCAGTGCCGAACGGGCAAGGGGGAGTTTCCCCGGTTTTCGGGTACCGAGTGCAAAGAGATTCTGGAGTACGAGGCGTACTACGGCACCATTCCCGAATTTGCCCCGTAAGTGCGGGCGGCCCCTTGGGGCCCCGAGGCAGGTGAGCGCCCCCGGTTTCCAAGCTGGCCGGCGATTGAAAAGGCGTCGAACCCGGCGTTTCGATTGCTTGAAAAGGGGGGGCGCAGGTGCTATAACCAAACGGCCTTTTTGTAGTGGAGAAGTCGATGAAGATCTGCCCGACCTGCGGTTTTGAGAGTCCGGACGGGGCGAAGTTCTGCCCTGAAGATGGATATCGTTTTCCCATGGCGGCTGCGCCCCAGGCGCAACCCGCACCGACCCCCGCACCTGCGCCCGTGGCGGTCCAGCTCGAAGAGCCCCAGACCCTGGTCCAAGGGTCGTCAGGCGGTCCAGCGCCCTTTGCGCCGACGGCTGCCGAATTGGAGCGAATTGCGTCGATGGCGGCCCGAGAGGCGGGTAATCGGCCGGTTTCCAAAGGCCAGTACCCGGCGACCGCTGACGGTTGGGGCGGCGCCGGTGCGGCCGAAGGCGCCGCCGGGGGGTTCTCGGAGACGGCCTGGTTCCGGGCGGCTGTGAAGCCAGAGGATCTGCCGGAGCAAGCCGATGCCGACGACCTTGAGGGGCGGTACAAACGAGATCCGTCCCTGTCCGAGGAAGAGCGCGCCAAATTTTCACTGAATCGGAAGAATCCGGGCAAAGGCGACAAGTAGTTCTGCCCCTTCCGTTTTTCGAGCCCACATCCCTCGAGCAGCACTCGAGGCTAGGAGGTGATCCCGTGGACGACAAGACCCTGCAACCTGTGTTCACATACGAAGAGTTGATGGTGAACATCGATCTTCCAACGGCCGTGGCCCAAGAAGTGGGTGCAGCTTCGGCAGCTCTGCAGCGGGCGACTAACCCCCTGCAAATGGACATGTTCTGGGTCAAACCGGCCCTGGCGCATATCACGCTTCTGTACACCGCCCGAGTCCGAGAGGACCTTTTTGGCGTAGTCCGGGACAAAGTTGCAGAGGTCTGTGCTCAGACCGAGCCGTTCTCGATTCGTGCCAAGGGACTTAAGTTGCACGAAGAGAGTCGCCCCAACGACGAGAGTGTGGTCCGGGGTGTGTGGATTCTGCTGGAACCCGGCGAACCGCTTCGTGAACTGCGCGTCCTGCTGCAGAAGGCACTGGCCGAAATGGACATCGACGTGGACTATCTTGAGTTTGTACCGCACATCCCGCTGGCGCTGACGGACAACTTCAAGTCGACCCGTGAGTTCCTGAGTGTGGTCAATGACTGGTCGGAGCGAGACTTTGGCGAAGTGTCCGTTCGTTCGCTGCTGCTGAAAAAGACCATCCCCAATCCTTCCAACGTGGAAATGCCCTTCAGCGTCATCGCAAATGTGCCTATGGGCAAGTCAGGAGAATAGAGCATTATGGCTAAACAAAAAGAACCGGTAGTTTCGGCCAAAGACGAAAAAGACAAGAACCTGGAATCCGTGCTGGAGACCATCCATCGGCAGTACGGCAAGGGTTCTATCATGCGCATGGGCGAAGAGAGCAAGGTCCCCGTTGCGGTGATCCACTCCGGGTCCATCGGATTGGATATTGCCATGGGCTGCGGCGGTTTTCCCCGTGGCCGAATCATGGAGATTTACGGACCTGAATCGTCGGGTAAGACGACCCTGGCGCTGCACGTGCTGGCCGAGGCGCAGCGCGTTGGCGGTGTGGCCGCCATCATCGATGCCGAGCATGCCCTTGACGTTACGTACGCCCGCAAACTGGGCGTAAACGTCGACGAATTGCTGGTCTCGCAGCCCGACTGCGGCGAGCAGGCCTTGGATATCGCCGATATGCTGGTCAAAGGAAACGCCGTGGACTGCCTGGTCATCGACTCGGTCGCCGCACTGGTACCCAAGGCCGAAATCGACGGCGAAATGGGCGACTCTCATGTGGGCCTCCAGGCCCGATTGATGAGCCAGGCGCTGCGCAAGCTGACCGGCTCCATCAGCCGCTCCAAAACCTGCGTCATTTTTATCAATCAGATCCGAATGAAAATCGGCGTCATGTTCGGCAGCCCTGAAACGACCACCGGCGGAAATGCCCTGAAGTTCTACGCTACCGTGCGTTTGGACATCCGGCGTATCGGCTCGATCAAGAAGGGCGAAGAGGCCGTGGGCAATCGTACCCGAGTCAAGGTCGTCAAGAACAAGCTGGCTCCGCCGTTCAGAGAGTGCGAATTCGATATCATCTACGGCAAAGGCATCCACGCCATCGGGGATATCGTCGATAGGGCGTCAAACATGAAGACCATCGAGAAATCCGGCTATTGTTTCGCATATGGTGGCGAGCGC
>CAYTWV010000221.1:6311-7291 GCA_964442235.1 uncultured Myxococcales bacterium
CTCTTTGTCGGCGTCGTCGCCTACTCCATGATCGCCGGCATCCTCACCAGCGTGAGTTCTCTCAGGGCAAAATAAAGATCGCCTCTGTGTGCGTTCAGAAGCAATTCTTGATCGTGAGATCAAGCGCGATTCCCTATCGCATGCCAGTGATAATCTCAGGGAGAGGAGCGTCTCGGGGATTGGGAACAAGAGGATTCGGCATCGAAAAATCCGGCTCTTGGTTCGCATATGGTGGCGAGCGCCTGGGCCAAGGTCGGGAAAACGCGATCACCTATCTGGAAGAGCACCCCGAAGTTGCTGAAAAGATTGAAAAAGAAGTTCGCATCGCCGGTGGGCTGAACCCGTCCGAGGAGATCATCGATGCCGCTAGACCTGACCAAGGTTCTTGAGGTCGCCGTCCAGAAGGGCATCTCGGATATCCACCTGAAACAGTGGCGTCCACCTGCTTTTCGGCACAACGGCCAGTTGGTTCGCCCGCCGGGATCGGTCCCGCTCCAGAAGGAAGACATCGATGCTTTCCTGGATCTGGTGATGACCGATGACCGCCACCGCCGCATCCTCTCGGAAGATGGGGCGGTGGACGTCGCTTACGACATGCCCGGGGTAGCCCGATTCCGCCTGAACATCTATCGCCAGATGACAGGGGTGGCGTTGGCCATCCGAGTGATTCCAAAGGGCATCAAGGACATCAAGGAGTTGGGCCTTCCGCCTGCCGTCGAGAAGATGGCCGACGAGCGCCGCGGTCTTATCGTGGTTACGGGTGCCACGGGTTCGGGGAAATCCACGACCCTTGCGGCCATCATGCAGCGCATCAATACGGTGCGGCAAAGCCACATTGTGACCATCGAAGACCCCGTCGAATTTGTGCTGGAAGAGAAGAACTGCGTCATCGAGCAGCGTGAAGTCGGCTCGGACACACGAACCTTTACCGGGGCGCTGCGGGCGGCCCTGCGCCAGGATCCCGACGTCATCATGGTCGG
>CAYTWV010000222.1:0-7267 GCA_964442235.1 uncultured Myxococcales bacterium
CGACTATCAGGCTCGTGGTTACGAGCAGTTTCAATCGTTAGTTCGGGATGCGTCGCATGGTATCATTTTGCTTACGGCCCATGTTGGTAATTGGCAAGTTGGTTTGAACTTTTTAGGGCGTCTCGGGAAAAAGGTTTATCTTGTGATGAGGCCGGAGGATAATTCGGCTATTCGCGATACCTTAAAGGTCGGAGATCAGATCGAAGCGACTGTGATCTCCACCCGAGGCGGCGAACTCGTCCTCTCTCGCTCCCTGAAAAAGGGCCAGCAGACCTCCAGCGTCCTGCTTGATGCCTACGAAAACCGCATCCCCGTCGAAGGCACTGTGACCGAACAGCGCAAAGGCGGCTTCGGGGTTCAGTTGGGCAATGTGGCAGCGTTCTGCCCCGTCTCCCAAATCGAAAACCGGTTTGTGGACAAGCCCGAACAGTACGTGGGCCAGACCCTCACCTTCCGTATCATTGAGCACTCCGAAGACGGCCGAAATATCGTCGTCTCTCGCCGCGCTCTCTTGGAAGAAGAGTCCAAAGCACGCGCTCGGGAAACCCGTGAACTGCTGGCCATCGGCAGCGTCATGCAGGGTACTGTCCGCAAGTTGATGCCCTTCGGCGCCTTCGTGGACGTCGGTGGCATGGACGGACTTGTCCACGTCTCCGAAATCTCCTGGTACCGCGTGGAAGACCCCGCTACCGTCTTGCAGGAAGGCCAGACTGTCCAAGTCAAGGTCATCAAGTTCGACAAAGAGTCCAACAAACTCTCCCTCAGCATCCGTGAAGCGGGCTCCGACCCCTGGGATGCTCTTGAAGATCGCTTCCCCGTCGGCACGGCCACAACCGGTACCGTCACTCGCGTCGAAACCTACGGCGCCTTTGTCCGAATCGCTCAAGGCGTCGAAGGCCTTGTCCATATCTCGGACATGAGTTGGGTCGGTCGCCTCCGCCACGCTGCCGAAGCCGTCAACGTCGGCGACTCCGTTCAAGTCGCCGTGTTGGGCATTGACCGGACCAAAAAGCGTATCTCCCTTGGTATCAAGCAGATCAATAGCGACCCCTTTGAATCCGCTCGGGACCGCTATACCCCCGGCGCCGTTGTCATGGGGACCATCCAACGCATCGGTTCCGGTGGCATCTTTGTGGAACTCCAAGAAGGCATCGTCGCCTTCCTGCCCGGTTCCCTTGCTGGCACCCAGCGCGGCGAACCTCTGGGCTCCATCTACAAGATCGGCACCCAGGCTAAACTCGTCGTCAAAGAAGTGGATGCCGAACGCCGCCGCATTACCCTGGAAGCGGGCAACTTCGAAGCCAAGGAAGAACGTAACGAATTCGATACCTACGTGAAATCCAGCGGCGTCAAGCAGTTTACCATGGGTACGTTTGGTGAGTTGCTCATGAAGAGCAAGGAAAAGAAAGGCAAGAAGTAACCCTACTTCGCTTTCGTCCGCACCGGCTCGGGAATCTCCGCCAGCACCAACTCCATCTTCTTCTGCAATTCCCCCTTCTCTTTTTCCAGCGCCTTAATCCCCTCTTTCCGCTCCTGAAGCTCCGACTGGGCCGCACCTAGCTGCTTGATCAGCGGGGCTACTAATGCGCCCCCCACGTTCGTCGGGATGGACTTCAGGTCTTCCCGAAGCGCCTCAACCTGGGTCTGCCATTCCGTCTCTTCCATGGCCAACTCGTTGATTCGCAGTTGCAGCACTTCCTGTTTCTCCAGATAGGGCAGTGCTTTGCGCAATACGGCCTTGTTGGTCTCGGGAAGGCCCGGCGCAGCCAACATCGCCGACCACCTGGCCGAATAGTTGCTCACCGGCGCTACCACACCCAACTCCATGATGGTCTCGCCACTCCATTCGCTTCGGCTCGGGACCTTGGCCCAGAAGATCCGCTCGTTCCCCTCGCCCGATACCGTCTCGGTGGGGGATACCAATCGCCCGTTCGACGGCACCACGATGGCCAGCCCCATCTGCCGATCCTGACCCGCATCGTTCCGGATCGTATAGCTCTTCACAACCCGCTTCACCGAATGCACAAGCAGTTGTCGATTGCGCCATTCCAAGATCTTCTCCTCGGCGGTCGCCTCGACTCCCACTTGCGCCGAAACGTCAGGATCCTCTCCAAAACACCAGATCCTCACGTCTCCCGGTTGTGTCCGATCCAGCAACTCCTGCCCACGGAAACGGCCCGCTATATAGAACGATGCCGTTCCCCCCTGAAGGACCAGCCCCGACGTGTTCTCCACCCGCACACAGGTCTCGGGCTGACCCCCACCCTCCGGCACACGACCGAAGGCCTGGCCCGGCATCTCCCGACGCATCAGCGGAACCAGCCCCGACGTGCCGTGAGGAATCGTCACTGGCAACATGGCCGTGTACGTCGCAATTTCCTTGCTAACCTCCGGAGTCGCAGTCTCTTCCGCTGCCGGAACCCCGACCTCAAGCAACGAACTGCTGCCTTCCCCGTTCATCTTCCCGCTTCCGACACTGCCCATCGACCCGGCCGAGACCCGAACCGAAGCCGAACGGCCGCCGGACGATCCCATCCCGTAGCCGACGCCGGCCGAACCGTACGCCTTCAACACCGTCCCGTCATACGCCTCTTCCCCAAAAACCAACTCATCGGGTGTGCGCGCTCCCAACTGCGGCGACAAAGTCCCCGAATCGTCCCACGTCATCACCTCTCGCTCCCCATACCTTGGCGACGCCAACGACATCACGAAACTTTTGGGCAACCCGGACAAAAGCGTCAGATTCACCGCCTCCCAATCCTCCGGGCTGTCGTTGTGAACCAGCGCCCACATCTCCACCAGAACCGTGTCCGCTTTGGCCGTCACTCGATAGCTGATTCGCCAAAGTGGAGACTGCCGAATGTGTGCAGCCGCCAAACGCCCCGACGAATCCGCCGTCGTCTCCAGATTCACGGTCATCGCATCCAGGCCACGGCTCCGGCCCATGGACTCTGCCAGATCGCCCATGCCCACCGACTCTTCCTCGGACAGCGGGTACATGCCCACCACATTCGCCATGGGCACCCACGTCATGCCACCCGAATTCAGCATCAAAACCAGTACGTCGCTCCCCGCCCCAGACGGCTCCTTCGAAGTCCCGCCCGCTGCTTCTCCCTCTTCCCGCGTCACACCCATCAGCGTTCCAACCAATTCCGGGCCCGAGGCCCGCTGTACTCGCACCGGCACCCCGATCAGCATCTGAGCAAAGGTCGCCGCTGTGGGAGGTGCCCCTTCTCCGTCCTCCCGACGCTTCAACATACGCTGGCCCAAACTGCTGCCCGCCTCTGCCTGCGACAAAGTCCGAACCGAGGGGAATCGCACCGAGCGAACTTTGACCCCACCGTCCGTCGCAAGGGCCAGCGAGGCCAGCAAGTCATCCAGATGAGCCCGGGTCACCGGAATCTCCAGTTGGGTCTCCCCGTCCACCCGGGCCTCACGCTCCCATTGCGACAGACCACAGTCGTACATCGTGACTCGAGTCACCGGAAACGGGGACTTGGCGCCGTGAACCGTGCCGCATCCCATCAGGTACATGGATGTCAACGCAACCACACACCTCACCACCCAAGTGTTGCTTTTCATAGACTCCTCCCCTTTACTGATTGGAAACCGCTTGAACCCGTTCACACGAGTCGGCTTGCGACACCACACCCCTTTCCCCGTTCCCGGTCCCCTAGCAAAAACCCAAAAAAGAGGGATTGAACCCGTCGGCCCACCACCGTAGCATCAGCAACCCGGGGGAAGAACATGACCTTACGAACGCTTGCATTGACCACCCTGCTTCTACTCAGCCCACCCCTGTATGCAACCGAGGGGCTCTCCCGTATGGAGGCCTCGGATTTCCAGTATCTGGCCCAGCGCTCTCCCAGCGTCTTTGACGCCTTCTACCGCTATCGCGACCTCTACCACACCAGACACCCCCACTTCTTTATGCAGATCGACATGCTGACCGGGCCCGACTTCACCATCCCCACACTGCTGGGCGACCGCACCGCTGGTATCCAGGGGGCCTTTGTCAGCCTTGGCACCGTGCCCTGGATGTTTCGACCGGATATGGGCCTGAGGCTGGGTCTCGATGCCTTCGTCGCCGCACTGGCGCTTCGAGGCACCGACGAGGAGAAGTTGGGCCTTCCCGACCAGTGGAACTATGGCAGCGTGCTCTTCCACGCCACGTTGTTTGATACCGGGAATGGCTGGAGTGCCACCCTTGGAAGCCGGGTCCTGACCCGGCCTGTCACGCAGAAAGGCCAAGCCGGAGTGGTCTTTGCACACAAAGAAGGCGACCCCGAAGAGGGTCAGACAGAATCAAATGCCCTGGTTGTGGCCGGAACGGTCCCGACGCCTTGGTTCGGCCTGGATCTGGGAGCCATCGTCTCGTCCGATGGCGTCGAAGCCATTAGCGCCCAGGGACGCATGTTCAGCACCGATCTGGTCGACTCCTTCGGGCCCCATTTGGCCTCCTATCCTCAGTTGGAGAGTTATCAGGCCGGATTGCACCTGGATGGCTTCCACCTCTTTCCACGGTACTTGGAACTCTCCGCCGAAGCTGCAGCCCGATGGATCCCCGGCGACGGCATCGCCTTCAACCATGCCTGGCTCAAAACCCGCTCGGTCTTCTTTCAGGACAAACCCGACCGAAATTCCGACTTCCGAACCTGGGATGCCCAGGCAGATACCGACTTCCACCTGGGATTGACCCTGCAAGGCAGCTTTGTGAACTTGCCCGGAAGCCAAACCCCCTGGGGAGGCGGTTTCCTGGTTGAATTCCTCTCCATCTACCTTTGGGGCTTCGAGGCGGGGCTCTCTGTCGGGGCAGGTTTCAACTACTACGAAGACATCCTCCAACTTCCCATGCCAAGCGTCGCCACGGGCCGGGCCGTCCTCAGCATCGGCATATGACGTCGTTTTGTCTTGGACGAATTGTACCGTTTCGATACCATGTCCCCTTACGCCCTGGCTCGGTCCCCCGCACCGGCAGGAACCAACAGAGAGTGAACCATGCGGATGAACACGCCCATCAGGTTGCTGATTCTTGCCTTGGCTTGGCTGCACCTGACCGCTGCCTGGCCGCAAAGCGCCCATTACACCTCTCAAACCGACGAGATGATCTGGTTTCTGGCCATCACTGACTCTCACATCGGGCAAGGCATGTTGGGGGCAAATCAGGACTCCGACAATCTGCGCTGGGCACTGGGTGAACTCTACCAGACCGTCCAGCCCAGTTTCCTGGTCAACTCCGGGGACCTGGTCGACGCCACCGGCGGCGGTGCCGTCCCGCTGGGCCAATTCGACAAAGAATGGGAAGAGTACTACCAACTGATCACCGAAGCGGGAATGACCTCGGACAAGTACTTCGACCTGCCCGGCAACCACGACAACTACGCCGAATGGCCCATGGTCCACTACCTGACCTCCAGCGTTCAGGGCAAAGCCAATAACCGCCTCAATCACTCCTGGATTCGCAACGACGCCAAGGGAAACAAATACCTCTTTATCGGCCTTGCAACCAACGGGAACGACAAGTCCCTTTGGCTGGATGACCCGGGACTCGATTCCACCGACCGGGCTTATGCCGAACAGGCTTTCTCCGACCACAGTGATGCCGACATCGCCTTCATGATAGGTCATCATCCCGTCGGGAATCTTGAAGAAGGCGCCGACAGTCTGGTTGGCTGGTTCCTTGAGCATGCGGTCTCCGGATACGTCTTCGGCCACTCACACGACTATTCCATGGGCTGGGACGATGGTACCTTCCAGGTCAATATCCGAAGTACCGCCAAGAACGATGACAAGCAGATTGGCCTCTTCGCGTTTGATGGTATGGGACTCTCGGCCAGAGTCTTTGATGTCGGCGCCTGGCCCCAGGTCCTGGTCACTACCCCCGTTGACTCCGCCATGGGTGGAAACAATCCCTACGACTATATGATCCCCGATTCCCTCACCGATGCTCGTGTCCGAGCCCTCGCCTTCCATCCCGATGGAGTGGCTTCCGTCGTCGCACTGCTCGACAACTCCCTCGAAATCCCCATGCAGGTCGTCGAAGACAATATCTGGGAAGCCGCCTTTGATGCCTCCCAATTGGATGACGAGGGCCCGCATACCCTTAAGGTCACCGCCACCGCCTGGGGCAATACCAGTCAGCATACGGTCACCTTCTATGTCTTCCACGACGAAACCCCTCCGGATCCTGTCGAACCGTCCCCCGAATCCGAGGACCTTGGACCGGCCGATTCCTCGCCTGAACAGGGCGAATTCGACGTGATCGAAGAAGTCATGGAACCTGCAGAAGAGGATCATGAAGTCGTCACGCAAGACGATCTGGATAATGACCTGCCCAATCAGGATTTGGCTTCCGCGGACCTCCTCCTGCCGGATCTCTCTTCCGTCGATCAGGCTTCAGAACTCACGCCACTTCCGGATCAGTTGGATCCCATCGATTCGGTGACCCCCAAGGATGGCACACAGCCCTCCTCCGATGTGGTCACCTCGAGCGACCAATTGGCGGGGGATGCCCTGGCCGATTCCCTGGATTCCGACTCTCCTGGCTCCCTTAAGGGCGGTGGCTGTGCCTCCTCCTCTCCGGTCCCCGCCTCGGGCATGGGCCTGTTCCTGGCGGCCTGCCTTCTGCTCTTTGTCTTGCGCCGTCGGGCACCTGCTGCCTAGTCCCGTCATTCTTTATGGTTGCCCTTGGGCCCAACCCCATTACTTTGTCCAACGGAAAGCCGTTTCGTGAAACGACGACTTTCAGGGGGAATGAATTATGAGTGGGAAGGATTATTATAAGATACTGGGCCTGGACAAGGGCGCTTCCGAAGAGAATATAAAGAAAGCCTTTCGTGATATGGCCAAGAAGTATCATCCAGATCTTCACAAAGGTAAGAAAGAATTCGAGGATAAGTTCAAAGAGATTAATGAAGCTTATGCTGTACTCTCTGACCCCGAAAAACGTCGTCAGTACGATGCCTATGGCGCCGAGGGATTTGGCCAGCGCTTTTCCCAGGACGACATCTTTAAGAATGCCGACTACGGCAATATCAGCGACATTCTCTCGGGCCTGGGGTTCAGCGAAGGGATCTTCTCCAAGATATTCGGTGGCGGCCGGGGCGGCGCAGGACCTCGAATCCGGTTCTCGACGGCGTCGGGCGGCAGGCCCTTCCAGGGCATGCCTTTTGGCGGAGCGGAAGCCGGAATCCCCGACATGGGACCCTTCGCAGGCTTCTCTCCTGCTCAGGAAACCGAGTCTGAGGCCGAATTGCCCCTGACCCTG
>CAYTWV010000223.1:0-7245 GCA_964442235.1 uncultured Myxococcales bacterium
CGAACTTCGGGATGCAGATAGGTATACGAAACCGACGGCCGAACCAACTCGCCCCGCCAGGTCACGGCGACCCCGCCTCCGCCCACAGGCTGGTCCGGCGGCGTCCCCGTCTTCGAGGCCAGGCCGGCCCCGCCCGTCGCACTCTGCGGCTCGCCCGCTTCCGCACCGGTCATGGAGATCAACCCGAACGTCTCGACAAGGATGGGAACCCCGATCCCCCGGTACGCCCCGTCGATTCCCAGCACCATGTTGCGGTCCGCACTGCGTTCCAGCGACTGCCGCTGGGTCATCATCAAGCCCACATTGGAACCGCCGCCCAAGTCTGCCCGGCCACGGGCCACCAGATTCGATTGCCAAGGCTCGTCGGCCTCAGGCCGGGTTACCACCTCCATCAGTCCAAGTCGCAGCCAGTCTGCTCCCCGCCCGATTACCTTCAGACCCGTCAGAATGGGTACTCGCTCGCCATTTCGAAGGCCAATACGGCGGGTGTGAAGCAGTTGCGCTTCTTCAGGTAAACCAAAGGCAAAAAGATCCTGATCCTTCAGGAAAAAGTCTCGTTTCTCGGGCAGGAACAGCCCAAAACGGGTCAGGTTCACCACCTGATCATCCACGTCCACCTGGGCGAAATCCGTGTTCAGGGTCAACTGCCCATGCCAGCCCGAGCCCAACACACCCGAGGCGTCAAGCCCCACGTTGTATACGGGCTCCGTTGCCAACTCTCCGGTTCCACCGCTGGGTTCCCGTGAGAATCCCAGCAGCCCATAGGGCACCAGGGCGACCTTGAAGGCCCCTTCGCCCGCCTCTTCCAGCCGCTTTGGCAACTCCTGGAAGCCAACCAGGGTTCCGTACTGACTGGCAGCGGTGGGCATGAAGGGCGGGGGAATCAGGGACCAGTCATAAGTCGCCTGCCTGCGGGCATGGTCGCGGGTCAAGTTCAGCCCCATGACGGGCGGAGGGGAAAACCGGTCGACCCCAAGCGACTCCCATGGGATTCGAAACTCTGCCGACCAGCCGTCGGCCGTTCGGGCGACCTCGCCCTCCCATATCGTGTCGAATCCCACTCGGAATTCCACTTCGTTGATGCCCTGATAGTCCATCCGAGAGCCGCCGGCCCCCAATGCAAAACCATACGTCGTTCGCTCATCCCGGGCCGAGTCCAGCTTCACGCTGATGACGTCGTCATGGAACATGTCGAACGTGTCCCTGGAGCGGATGTTGCCCTGGACCTTGTCCGGCTGATCATCCTGGCAATACACGCCCACATATAAGCTGTGCAGGTCGAATAGAATCCGAAACGACGTTTGAACCGGAGGCACCTGCCGCAATCCCGGCTCTCGCTCCAAAAATCCACCAAACGCCGGGGCCCCTTGCCAGGCCGCTTCATCCAAAACGCCGTCAATCACCGGTGCCACGTCGCTCCACACAGCCCGGGCCTCGGGCCGCAGCTCCTTGGCCCCCAGTGGAAACGCGCCACCGCCCCAGAATCCAACACAAACCACCAGACTGAAAACCCCTTTCATCATTCGTCCCTCAGAACCCAGCGCAATCCACGACCTTTTGCGACGCGTCGAAGCAGATACAGGGGTTCGACATGTTCAGTGCGTCCAGGACAAGGCCCGGCTCCGTCGTCAGGCGGTGATTGCCACCCAAACGCACGGGCCTGCCCTTGGCAAGGTCCAAGGGGGCATCGGCACAAAACACGGTGGAGGAACCCCCGTCAGGAGCGGTCACCGCAACCGGGCACATCTTGACCAGGTTTGCCGCCCCCTCTCCCTTCAGCTCCATAAAATACAATGCAGCCAAAGACGTGGATTTGCCCGTGGCTTCTACCTTCGGATTTCCACCTTCAAACGCTTGAATGGCCTTGTTTTTTTCAAGAGATACCGTGAAATAATAGTATGATAAATGACCTGCGTCTGTCTCAGAATAGGCGCTGAAGGCATGGAGCGTCAGGTATTCCCCCAGGATACTCCAGTCCAGCGTCAGGAACGCATTAAAGCTGTCCACCTCGACCGCACCCCCATCCAGCACCAGATCGATCTGCCGCGACGCATACCCCCCGGGATCATCGAAATCGGTGAGGGGGCCCGCTGCCTTGAAGACGACGTGGTCGCCGGCCGGTTCGTCAAAGTAGTCGGGGGGCAACGAACAAGGGAATTCGAGCCCGTAGAGCTGGGCGTACCCCGTTTCGGTCGCTGCCAGTAACCCATCGAGCTCCGCTCTGTCGTGGAGTTTACCCCGATGCATCACCGCCTCGATGGCAGTCGTGGCTTTGATCTCGTCCAGGGGGTTGGCTCGAAGCACGACCAGGTCCGCATCCATCCCGGGCTGAATGCACCCCGACGACTGGGCAAGCCCAAGGAACTGGGCCGGCGTCATGGTCGCCTGCCTCAGGGCCTTTGCTGGCGTCAGTCCGGCCGCCACAAGGAGTTGAAGCTCTTCGTGAAGAGAGAAACCCGGCGCCACAAAGGGATTACTGGTATCGGTCCCGGCCATCAAGAGGGCGCCGAGCCCCTCCAGTTGCATGACTTTGTCCTGGAAAGCTTGGATGGACGAAAACATGTGCGGAGCGGTTTGCATCCAGTAGTCCACCATGGACGGGTGTACATAGCGTAGGAAATCCGGGGGGCTTTGCTGGAACTCTTCGATTCGAGCGTAGTGGTCGTAGACCACAAGGGTGGGGCAGTTCCAGACGCCCTTTTCCACGGTCAGGGTTTCGAGGTTACCGACCTCGGTTTCCAGGTCGTACCCCAGCAGGTGTTCGATGGAAGCGATTCCGGACGTGAGCACATCCTGCATGGCCATTGCTTCGGGCGGGTGTCCCACTACCCCGATTCCCGCCTGGGCTGCCGCAGCCATGATTGCCTCGAAGACCTCGGCATTAAGCCGGCCATAGACCTTGATGAAGTCGTACCCCGCCTTCACTTGGTCCAGCACACTTTGCGTGGCGGCCTGGGGGTCAGTGACCACCTCGGAGCCTTGCCAATAGGGCGGTTCGCCATCCATAAGGGGACCGGTGGTCCAGAGCCTGGGTCCCAACGTTTCTCCGGCCATCTCCGAGGCCCGGTAGTCCAGATGCCAAGGTTGTCCCCACATGTTCCGGATCGTGGTCACTCCGTTGACCAGATAGAGCGTGGCGTCTTCGGCCCGGTTGAAGTGCACGTGCATGTCCGTCAGTCCGGGGATCAGATAGTTGCCCGAGAGGTCCAAGCGAACCGTGTCGGCAGGCAGCGCCAGGGACTCCGTGGGGGCCACGGCACAGATCTTAGTGCCGTCGATGACGACCGTATGGCCCGAAAGGATACCGTCGGAGCAAACCGAGACGACCCCGGCCCCTTCCAGAGCCACAAGTCCGCTGGTGCCACACGCTGCCAGGGGATCCACCCCTGGGGTATCGGATGTTTTGTCCCCTCCAAACCGTGAGTCTGGCTCTACTCCAAGATCGTCCACCGCGTCACGGTTGTCCGGGGTCACAGCGTCCTGAAGCGGAGCAACGTCCAGCGGCCCCCCGCTGCTCTGCTCGCCGCCACATCCGCTCAATAGCCCCAGCGCAGCCACAACAATCCACGCTCGACCGAGAGGTCCCATCATGTCGTTCACCATCGCCTTTTCTCCCCGGAAGCTCCGTCGGGTCCCCGAACCCACTCAGACTAAGCCAACGGATAAGATTTGAAAAGCCGGGCCGTTTCAGCCGTTCCCCTGAGCCACCTCGGAGTCGGGGGCGACGACGAGTTGCGGTTTGTCCTGTTCATGATGCGGGCCAGGCGGTCCCAAGCGGACCGCCGGCTATTCTTGCGGGCAGGCAGGAAGCACTCCGATGGAGATCTTGCCCTTGTTGGCCGAGTAGGATTGCCAAACCGCCAGATATCCCCCCGACAGGTAGGTCACAACGTCGGGGTTGGTCTGCTGGCCAACTTCGTCGTAGTCGTTGACGTGGCCCCAGCCACCTTCCCCTTCAACCACATGGCCATCCGCTTTGAAGCACTGGTAGCCAATGCCGGGGTTGTTCACGTTGTCCATCAGGGGATGGGCAAAGACCACGAGGCCATAACCGGTCGGTTGAACCGCAATATCCACATCTTGGTATCCTGGCTCCGGCCACTTGGTCAGTTCCACGGAGGTTCCCGGGGTGTCATAGGACTGTCCGCCCCAACGAATCAGGTGAACTCTCGTTGCAGCGGCCCCCGTTCCGCCCGTGGGATACGCTATGTAGGCGTTGAAATCCGAGTCGACGGCCACGGCCGGGGGATTCATCTCTGCGATGACGGGCGCCAGAAGGGTATGATCGATGTCGGCCATGCCCTGGCTGGCATTCCGTTCCGCGACCACCCCAAGGGCATCGTCGGCCCAAACCACGATATGTGAACCGTTGGGGGCAACCGCCGCTGCCGGGGCCGTGATGGAGCCCGTCATCTTCTCGGTGTTGACCTCCCAGACTCCGCCGAAAACTTCGGCCAGAGAGGAATCGAGCAATTGGTGTCGCAGCAGGTAGTTCATCGTCCATGTTCTGAAGACCACGCCCACATTTCCGCTGGGGAAGAACTCTAGGACGCCCACGGTCGGGCCGCCGGTCGAGAGACTGCCCGAAATCACCACCGGGCCCTTCAGCAACTCTCCGTCGGCAGAGTACTCCGCCACGGCGAGACCCTCTTTTGTCCCCAGTGAAACATCGCCGTGGGAGCCGTAGGCAGCGACCAGGAATCCCTTTCCCGGCAGAGCGACGACATCGACCACTGACTTGTCGAATCCGGGAGAGGGGAGAATGGCGGTGTCGCCCTCGGGACTGGCATAGGAGGAAAATGTCCGGAAATAGAGGTAGCTGGAACGCTGATACACCACAACAAAGCGACCATCGGGCCAAACGGCGATCTTGGGGTTCTCTGCAGGGTCCAGCAACGGAATCGCCTCACTGACGGTCATCTCCTTGGTGCACACGTCCGTACCTTCCAAAGCCGAGTCGCAAAGAAGGTACCCGTTGCATGGCGGGTCCGTGAAACAGGCGTCCTCTTCTTCGTCGCAGTATTCCCAACCATTGCACTCGATTTCATCTTCCTGACAAGGAGCTGTGGGATTTTCCTCCATATCAAGGCATCTGCCTTTGATCTCCGAGCAGGTTTCGACGCCGTTGCAGAAAAGCCCGTCGTCCACGCATGGATCGCCAGAGCTTACACACTGGTCTGCGGTTTCATCGCAGGACTCGGTTCCATCACAGTAGACGGCGTTGTCCTGGCAGGGGGGATTTACGCTGACACACTTCTGCTGCTCGTCGTCGCACACCTCGACACCGTCGCAGAATGTGCCGTTTGGCTGACAGGGGTCGCCGGGGTGGTCCGAGCAGGTGCCCCCAAGGCAGGAATCACCCCCGTTGCAGAAAACCCCATCTTCACAAGGATGACCGTCATTGTCTGACCAGTCTGTCTTGGAACGCTTTGTGTCACAGACCGTGCACCCCTGTTCATCCCCCAACGCTCCCTGTTGGTAACACTTCCCGTCAATCTGGCAATCGCTGCAAGAGAAGGTCGCCTCGTCCTGAAACAGCTTTGCTCCGCCCTCCAGGGCATACAACTGCCTGAGTGCCACGCCTGCTGCCGAGGGTGTGCAAACGAATTCCTGCACGGTTGCCGTTCGGCTGACAAACGAGAGCCCCGGGCAATTATCGACCTTCGCGTAGAGCGCATTCGGCAAATTCTGCCCGGACACCGTAAACGTGGTCTCTTTTCCGACAATCGCACTGTTCGGAGAGATGGTCTGCACCACTGGCTGAGTCTCCGGGTCGCAATGAGCCCCATTTGCCACGTAGCCGTCGTCGCAGGAACACTGTGCCGCATCGTTCACCACACGGCACTCCCCGTGGCCGTCGCAGTCCACTTTTGCGCACAGGGCAGACGCAGCTTCGCAGCGGAATTCGGTGGCCGAGATCACCAGGGTTTGGTTCTCTCCACACTTGGGATAGGTGCAGACGACTTGGCACTCGCCCGAACCCTTGCACGTTCCCGATGCCGTCACTTCCCCAGCGGCGGTGTAACTGCCATTGGCCCCGCATGTACCCGACGCCTCTTTGGCCAGGCTAATTTGCGCTCCAACCGGACAGGTCTGGTCACAATCCGTTCCGGCCTTGATGGCCTCGTCGGCGGTGCATGACGCTGCCGTCAGGCAGAGCCCCAAAATCGCAAATTCGAAGACGTTTTTCGCCGTTTTCACTCTTGCCCCCCGTCGCTGCTTGAACCGGACCTTGGTTGATTTTTGCGATTGTATAGAGGCGGTGCGGTGCGGTCAACGGCGCGTTGGAGACCCGGGTTCTGCACCCGCGGAGGAATATGGATGAGCCTGTTCCTGATTGAGACCGACCCCACTGCTGCGGGCCCGGCGCTGCATCACCTTGACAGCGGCCCCCGCATCTCCAACACTGCCCGCCCCACAGCGCCACAGAAATCCCAATGATGTGAGGAGGTTGGCTATGCTGAACAAGACCTTTGAACTGCGACACTACGCCACGGGGCTGCTGGCCCTGCTGCTTATGGCCCCCTCGTGTGGCCAGGATCCCAACCAGGATTCAACCGCCGACTCTACGCCGACTGCCGACATTGCACAGTCCAACGACGATACGGCCGACGAGCCCGACGACGCCGACCAGGCCGACGACCGGGACGAAACCACCCTGGGCGACCAGTGTGGCCAGGACGGAACCTGCTCGGTCCAACCCCCGGCCGTGGTGTGCGGGGACGGTAACTGCAGCAGTACCGAGAACAAGAAGGACTGCCCCGTCGACTGCGCCATCTGCATCGTGGATGCCGATTGCGGCGCTTGTGCCGTCTGCACCGATGGCGATTGCGCCTCGGCAGTTGTGTGCACCAAGGGTGCCGAGAAGTGTGAAGAGGGCCAGCACTTCACGTGTGACGGGTGTGCCTGGGTGGCAGCGGAAGTGTGCCAGTGCGGGTGCGGCACGACGGCCTGCGCTGTGGGCGAATGTAAGCCCAACGAAACGAAATTGGGAGAGGCCTGCGGTATGTGCGGTACCAGGCATTACACCTGCAATTCTACGTGTACCTGGGACGTGGAAGGGTGCCAGGATCAGGGGGAATGTGCGCCCGGTACCGTCATGCCTTGTGGAGAGTGTGGTGGCCACCAGACCTGCAGTGCTCTTTGCCAATGGCTGGATTGCCGAGGCAGCGTGACCATTGGTGTTGCCCACGCCGTTTACGACGGTGGGCCTGAAGACGACCACGATATCGCCGCTGCCCAGAC
>CAYTWV010000224.1:0-757 GCA_964442235.1 uncultured Myxococcales bacterium
CAGGGCGGTAATTGCCATCCTTCTCTCGACCTGGTTTGGTCTTCGACTCTTTTATAGCCCCCTGGCCCTCAACTCGACCTTGTTGTGGATTGCCACCGGGTTGGCTTTTGTCCCAGCCATCATCCTGGTTTCCAGAAGTGCGGTCCGAATTTCCCTGGCGCTGACTCAACGCAGGGGCATGCCCAAATCATTGGACCCAACCTATGCTCCCCCCATCGTCAACCGCATTGCCATGGGGGTCGGGCCCTCCATTTTTGTGTCGCTGGTTGGCGTCGCCATCGGCGTCTGGGCGCTCATCCTGGTCCTTTCGGTCATGTCGGGCTTTTCCAACGAGCTGCGTCAGCGCATTGTGAAGGCCAAAGACCATATCATGGTCAAGACCTTGCCGGGCCACGACCGACTCTCGGATCCGCCGGGAATGGCCGCCTCAATTCGGACGTTGCCAGGCGTCGCCTTTGCATCGCCGTACGTTGAGGGTGAAGCCATGATGTCGGGGGAGATGAACGTCTCGCCCACGGTCACAGTCAGGGGTATCGACCCGTCGGCGGGGGGACTGGACTTCCTCTATGGAATCCTGGTCGCCGGAGACCCGGATTTCCTGCTTCACCCCGAGACGCTGCTTCCGTTCCCGGGCATGACGATCGAGAATCCGACCCTCGATTTTGAGCTGGCCGGCATGGACGCCGTTGCGGCCCCAGGCGACGCACAAGCTCCCGCTGAACCTCCGGTATTGCAGCCCATGCCCGAGGAAGAGTTG
>CAYTWV010000224.1:767-7185 GCA_964442235.1 uncultured Myxococcales bacterium
CCATTCCCCTGCCCCCACTGCCGGGTGTCGAAGCCCAGGACCCTGCCCCCGCCTTTGTGGATGGCCTTGTCGCTATGCCCGACCCCGGGGGTGATGTCGATGCACCCGCTGAAATTGAATCCAGCGCTGTGGACCTGCAATTGCTCCCAGGTGTCGTCATTGGGAGAGAGTTGGCAAGAGCGCTCAGCGCAACTCCTGGCACCGTCATTCAAGTGATTTCACCCGATGGTGACGTCGGCCCCATGGGTGTTCAGCCCAGGGCAAGGCCGTTTCGAGTGGCTGGAATCTTCCAAACCGGCATGTACGAGTACGATTTGAAGACAGCGTTTGTACTTCTCTCGGATGCGCAGCGCTTCTTTAATCTTGGCAATGATATCAATAACATTGACGTCCGCCTGCAAGACACCGACCAGGCGGTTCATATCGCTGGGCTGATCGAGAACGCCTTTCCGGGTGAGCCCATTGAAGTCCTGACCTGGGAGCGCATGAACAGCAACCTCTTCTCCGCCCTCAAGCTGGAGCAGATCATCATGTTCGGCGTCTTGGGCTTCATTATCGTCATCGCCTCGTTCAACATCGTCTCCTCTCTGATTCTGCTGATTCGCCGGCGTCGCTCTGCCATTGCCATCCTGAAGACCATGGGTGCCGGTCCCAAACACATCATGAGCATCTTCTTGCTGTTGGGCTTCTCGGCGGGCCTCTTTGGTACCTTCAGCGGCGTCCTGCTGGGACTCATTTCTTGTGGTATCGTCGAACATTTGGGAATCACCCTTCCCAAAGAGTACTACGTCCGTAGCATTCAGGTTCTGATTACAGGCTGGCAGGTAGGGGCCATTGCCCTGGCGTCAACCCTAGTGACTGGCCTTGCGGCCCTCTACCCGGGTCGCATCGGAAGCCGGGGGGGAATCGTGGAAGGCCTGAAGGATGAGGCATAACGTGGCCGAACCAATTCTGGAAGTGACGGGCCTTTGCAAAAGCTACTTTCACCTGGGCCAGGAGGTGCCGGTCCTGCAAAACGTGGACTTTGCCCTGATGCCGGGCGACCTCGTCTCCATCGTGGGCAAATCGGGGGTCGGCAAGAGCACCTTTCTTCACGTGGCCGGGGCTCTGGACCGTCCCACGCAGGGAAAGGTCTTTTATGAGGGGGTTGAGGTCTTTTCCCTCTCCGATGACGAGTTGGCCGTCTTTCGAAACCGAAACATCGGGTTTGTCTTTCAGTTCCACCACCTGCTGCCCGAGTTCTCCGCGCTGGAGAACGTCATGATGCCCGCCCTCATCGCTCGAAAGAGCCGTGCGGAAGCCCGTGACCAGGCCGCAGCCCTGTTGGAGCAGGTGAAGTTGAGCCACCGGTTGACCCACCGCCCCAGCGAACTTTCGGGTGGGGAGCAGCAGCGTGTGGCGGTAGCACGAGCCTTGATGATGAACCCAAGAGTGGTCTTCGCCGACGAACCGACGGGAAACCTGGATGACCACACCTCTGCAGAAATCAACGAGTTGCTGTTGTCCCTGAATCGAGACAAAGGGCTGGCGTTGGTTGTGGTGACTCACAGCCATGAACTGGCGGCCACCATGGGACGACGCTTTAATATGACGGACGGACGTCTGGTACCCAATTTCGTATGAGCGGGTCAGGCGGGATGCTGGAGGGTGGCATGTTTGGATGGACCGAATTGAAGCGATGTGCTCCGTTTGTCGCCGCTGCACTCTTGTTCGGCTGTTCCTCGCCCGGTGCTGGGACCGACCTGGCAACCGACCCGGCCGACATGACGGAAGTCCGAGGGCTGGCTGACGGCTCCGGACAAGACACAGGGACAGACGGTTTTAGTTCCCCGGATACAAAAGACCATCGCCCAGAGGCGCTGGCCGACTCTCCGGATACGGACACCCCAGACAACATACTTGACCCCGATCTGCCGGACGGACTCGATTTGGCATCGGACACGCCCCCGGGTGATCTGACTCCGGACACCGTCTCGCAACTTGACCTGAGCCTCGACACCCACCAGGACACCCAGACGACTCCGTCGGACCTTTCTACGGACGGTATCGCGGATTTGGCGCAGCAAGACACGCCAGACGTCGCACCGGACCAGACCCAGGAGACCGACCAAACTGAAGTGGTGCAGCCACCTCCATGCCCCCTTGTCGAGGACCTGGAAGGGCTTTCATTCGCAGGAACGGTCTTCTTCGATACCGACGGCAACTCCGACTCGTTCTACCAACAATCCATCGGCGAAGCGGACGCCCCGTTGGAGGGAGTCACCGTTTCCCTGCGGTTGCCGGGCGAACAATGGCAGACCCGCACCACCTGCCCTGATGGCAACTTTGCCTTTGGCGGCCTGGCCGGCGGACTCGCAATCTCAACCATCGAGATCCCCGAAGCCATCTACCCGTCCACGGCCAACGCCCCGGCTCGATTCCCGGAAGCCATCGATGAAGGGGCAATCACCATCCTGACATTCGGTGACAGTGTCCCGGCCTTCGGCGCCCAACCCTTTTTCCCTGACCGCCTGGCCGACATGTTGGACCCCTTCGCCGTGGTTCACTCGATCAACGTGGCGGTACCTGGTACGGCAACTTCTGATTGGCTTCCCAGCACCAATCGATTCAAACAAACCCTGCTCCCCTTGCTGCCCGAAGCAGATGTTGTGGTGATTTCTCTGGGTGGCAACGATATGAACTACTGGGTAGGTTACGACAACGTCACTTTGGAAGAAGCGCTCCAACTGGCCTCCGAGTTCCCCGTAATCATGCAGCAGGTCCGGGACAACCTGGACCTGATCTTTGACGCGGTTCACCAGGCCAATCCATCCGCAGACATCGTCTACCTCATCTATCCAAACTACGCCGTCTCCACATTCTGGAAGAACCTTGCCCCCGACTACATCGGACTGATCGGAAACGCCCTGAAAAACGAGCTGGGCAAAACCCGAAAGTACTTCAGCCGCCCCGGAATGACTCTTGTCGACATGCTTGGAGCTACGCCGTTAATCGACCTGGATGCGTGCCTTTCCGACCCCCTTCACCTGAGCGAGACCGGCACCATTGTGTGGGCCAGGCAGATCTTTCTGGCGCTGGGTGGTTTGGACTTCTCCCCACCCGAACTTGGCACAGTACGAAACACGGGCCTGACCACTCTACCCTGACGCCAATATGACACTCCCTGCCATCATTCACAAATATGTGTCACCTAGAGCATACAAACGAGTTTTTCATCGCGTTTACCCTGCCAGTTTTCGCTTGGCTCCGAAAATAGTCAGCGCTGCCGGCGGGTTTTCCCTTGCCAACTCGTTGGGGCATCGGTTAACGTAGAAGGCGTTTGAACCACAATCGGCGCAAGGGTAACCAGTCTACTGGCTTTATCCTGCCTCTCGATTCTTTGAAGTGCGGCGCGGCCGCTCATCGGGTGAGATGAAACCGGATCTTTCGAACCTTTCCGAGTTGGGCACACTGCTGTTTGAGCAGGGCGAGACCGGTGTCGTCTCCATTGACTCCACGGGCCAGGTTCTGCGGGCAAATCCAACGGCTGTTGTGTTGCTTGGCAGCCCGGGCGAGGCCACCACAAAACTGTTTAATGTGTTCGAACTGCCGACTTTTTCGGCATCGTTTCGTGAGGAATGCCGCACCACCCTCAACGCCGGAAAAGTCCACGAGGCGTTTGTCGACTATACCTCGATGCACGGAAAACGGACCTACCTGCGCCTCTCCTCGTTCCCGGTCATGGACCAAGGCCAGTTTGCAGGAGCCATCCTCCAACTTTTCGATGTCTCCGCCGCAAAGGCCGCCGAAGACCAGTTGCGCCGAACCTCCAAAATGGAAAGCCTCTCTCTGCTGGCCAGCTCCTTGGCCCACGACCTGAACAATGTCTTCACGGCTTTGGTCGGCTATTCTTCGCTGCTGCGCAAGCCCGGGGGCCTTCCCCCGTCGCGGCACGACCACGCGTTGGAGATGATTGAAAAGGCCTCCCTCTCCGGGGCAAAATTGGTGGAGAACCTGCTGGGGTTCACCAGTGAGCGCACAGCACATCTGCCTACTTGTGTATTTGATGACGCATACAAACAGGCCGTTGCGCTCTTCTCGTGCGGTCTTCCCTCAGAAATCAATGTCGAGAGTCACTCTTCCATTGGTAATCTGCGCATACGCGGCAGCGCAAATAAGATCGAACACCTGTTGATTAATCTGGCGATTAACGCTCGAGACGCAATTTTGCCCAAACAGGGCTCTGTTCGCTTCGATGCCAATCTCGTAGACACCTACCCGCCGGACTGCCTGTTGCGGGTCACCGCCCGGGGTCGATTCGTGGAAGTCACGGTCAGCGACACGGGCAGTGGAATCCGCCCCGAGAACCTCCAGCGCATCTTCGATCCCTACTTCAGTACTAAGGCGCCTGGCCGAGGCACAGGCCTTGGACTCTCTTCGGTTTGGGGCATCCTGAAGGAACTTGGCGGTACCATCCGGGTCTCCTCCCGGTTGGGCCAGGGCTCCACGTTCAGCGTCTATCTTCCTCTGGCTACCGAAGAGGACGACCTGTTCCGCTCCGAGGTCAGAACCTTTGGCGAAACGCTGGGCAAAGGGCAGCGTGTCTTGCTGGTTGAAAGCGACCACGACCTCGGCACACTGCTGGTCTGGGTCTTGCTGCGGAATGGATACAAAGTACTTCATTGCAATTCGGTTCTCCAGGCATCGGGAATTCTCGCAAGTGGCGAACATGGCATCGACGGGGTCGTGGCCGAAGAACAGGGGATTGGAAGCACCTTCCAGCGCTTCCAGAATCAAGTCTCTGACGCGAGGCTCCCCATGCTGATGCTCAGTTCCAAGCCCGTGGTTTCGGGCTCTGAGACTGGCGGCCCCTTCGTTCTGCAAAAGCCCTTCAAGCCCGAGCACCTCCTTGAGGCCGTTGCCCGGCTCTTCGCTCAGTGAGTCCGCAGTGAGACAAAACCTTGACTCTAGACTAAGGCGTGTGGTACGAACTTTGTGAACTCTTCGGCAGGAGGAAGGTGGAATCCATGGTTCGACACACCCCTAACGGTATCCTTCTCCTCGGTTCGTGTCTGCTTCTCTCCTCCCTCTCTTCCTGTCTTGCGGAAGAGGCGTATGAGTCTTGCCGACTTCCCCCTGAGCAAAAAGAACATTGTGTTGGAGATGGCAAGACCCTGAACTGTCTTGTTGAGCACCCCTCGTGCCCGGACAACTACTGCGTCTCGTGGCAGGGTAGCGACTCGTTCTGTTCGCAGAAGTGCTCCAAGAACGCCGATTGCCCCGAAAACGGCTGCTGCGTTCCGTTCTTGCTCGGCTGCCAGGACCCGACCAAGCTGGAAACCTGCCCGTCACTCTGTGTCGACCGGAAGGTGACCGACGGGGCTTGTCCCTCCTCCACTCTACCTCCCACGGGCGTCGACATCCCCCACCCCGATTTGGCTGGCGTGGCCGGTGATGACGTGGTGGGCGACTAAGCACCCCGTTCTTCCCAAATCCCCGCTTACATCCTCATCATCTGAAACGCTGTGATAGTGCCGTGGGTGCCGGTCTAAAGGCGTCTTGAATCCACTCTACGTCGGCCACCCCTCGCAACCAGCGGACGGCAACCACGTCAAATCGAATGGGTCTTGAAGTCAGCCCGAAACGCCGAATGTAGGCTTCGGTGGCCCTGACCACATGCGCCTGCTTCTTCGAGTTTACCGTCTGTCCGGGCGAGTGCAGATACCTCGTGGTAGCGCTTCTGACTTCCACAACCACCACGACATCTCCCATTTCCATCACCAGGTCCAGTTCCCCCTCTCTGACATAATAGTTGCGATCTCTCAGCCGCAGGCCGCGGCCAAGCAAATAGTCCAAAGCCACCTCTTCGCTGCGCCGCCCCACTTCCTTTCGCCATTCGTCTCGATTCATGTTGCCCCTCCAGCATGCCCATGTATCGGTGGATTGGCTCCAAACGTGTGGTTTATCTGCGCAAGGGGCCCAAGATTTATTCGAGGGGACGACCCAAAGGTCAGCGCCCTAGGGCGCTAGATGACAAAACGTGCGGCGATGAAGCGGCGTCAGACCATGCTGTTCCAAGGCCCGATAATGAAGGGCAGTTCCATATCCCTTGTGCCGGTCCAGACCGTACTCGGGATAAAGCGAATGTAACCGAACGACCTCTCGATCACGGCTCACTTTGGCAAGGATAGAGGCCGCCGCAATGTGCAAGGACCTGCTATCCCCTTTCACAATGGGCTTTTGAGGCCCGGGGTAGTCGCGGATGGGAAGTGGCCCATCCACCAACACCGGATCGATGGGGCCGCCCACCATGGCGACACACTCCTGGATTGCTCGCCGCATGGCCAGGAACGTTGCTGGCAATATGCCCAGTTCGTCGACTTCAGCTGCCGATGCAGCCCCGACGCCCCAGCCTCTGGCACACTCCATGATGGCCAGT
>CAYTWV010000225.1:0-4738 GCA_964442235.1 uncultured Myxococcales bacterium
GCCGGGAAGCGTGATTCTGGCCGGTGTTCTGCTGAAGATGGGCACCTATGGGTTCTTGCGGTTTGCCATCCCGATGTTCCCCGAAGTGGCAGCGCAGAGTTCGGTCTATTTCCTGGCTCTGGGCGGTTTTGGGGTGGTTTACGGAAGTCTGGTCGCCTATGCACAAAAGGATGTGAAGAAGCTGGTTGCTTACAGCAGCGTGGCCCATATGGGGCTGATCATGATGGGCATGTTTGCCATGACTCGTGAGGGCATCGACGGTGCCATTCTGCAAATGATCAATCACGGGTTGTCCACGGGGGCCCTCTTCCTTTGTGTGGGGTTCCTGTACGAACGACGCCACACCCGTCTGATGGCGGATTACGGCGGTATCGCCCGAGTCATGCCCTTCTTTGCGGCCACGCTGGTATTGGTGGTGATGTCCAGCATCGGGGTGCCCGGCACCAACGGGTTTGTGGGCGAGTTTCTGATTCTGGCGGGCCTGTTCCGAGAGGGCGTGGGCTCGGTGGTGGAACCCGGTTTGTGGACCTGGCGCAACTTCATGCTGATTTCTGGGGGTGTGGCCGCCACAGGCCTGGTTTTGGGCGCTGTGTACATGCTGACCATGACCCGCAAGGTGTTGTTTGGACCGGTGACTAATGAAGCCAACAAGGGCCTGCTGGACCTCAGTTTCCGTGAGAAGGCCACGATTTTGCCTGTGGTGGCTTTGATTCTGGTGTTGGGCCTCTTCCCGAACTTCTTTATGGAGAAGATGGCGGGTACCACCTCCAGGTATGTCAAGCGCCATCAGGACCGGATGATGATGGTTCGTAATCCGGCCACCTACGAACGAAATGGCCGCATCGTGAAGGACTTCCTGGAGCAGCAGATTCGGGGCACGTTTGGTAATCCGGCCCAACCCGAGTTGGAGTGGAAGATGGGCCCGGCACCGGGCAAGCGCAAGGAGGCCAAGTAATGAAAGGGCTCATGGGACTTTTGCCTCTGGCCGCGGTGCTGTTTATGGCCATTGCGGTGCTGGTTCTGGACCTGTTCCGCCCGGCCAGACTTAAAGGTGCGTCGCACCTTGCCTGGCTGACGGCTTTTGGAGCGTTGCTGGCCGTCGCCGGTGCGGTGCTGGTATGGCCGGGTTCGCCGACGGACGTGGTCACCACGTGGTTGTCGGGCGGACTGCGTCTGGATGCCTACACGTTGTTTGGTTGGGGCGTGTTGGGGGCCATGACGGCTTTGGCCGTGTTGCTTGGCCAGGGATTCGACACCGAGAACGACCTGGATCACGGAGAGTTTCACTCATTCTTCCTGTTTGCCCTGGCGGGCATGATGATCATGGTTGCGGCCACGGATCTGCTTCTGCTGTTGCTGGGCCTGGAGACCATGTCGCTGGCGGTTTACGGTCTGGTGGCGTCCCGCCGCAGTTCGGCCCGCAGTGCCGAAGCGGGGATCAAGTATTTCCTGAACGGGGCGCTGGCTTCGGCCTTCCTGGTGTTTGCCCTGGCACTGATCTGGGGGGAAACCGGCAGCTTGCGATTTGACCTGTTTGGGGCGGCGGTCTCCAAGGGTGGCAATCCGTTGATTTATGCGGGCTTGGGGATGTTGTTGGCCGGCTTTGGATTCAAAGTTGCGGCGGTGCCTTTCCATCTGTGGACGCCCGATGCTTATGAAGGCGCTCCCACGCCGGTTACCGGCTTTATGGCTTCGGCCGTCAAGACCGCTGCCTTTTTGGCCATGGCCAAACTGGTCTTCATGGGCCTGGTGCCCGATGGGTTCAAGGGACTTCCGTTCTCGTTTGTGGACCTGATTATCCTTATTGCCGTGTTGACCATGACGGTGGGCAATCTGGCCGCTCTGCACCAGAAGGACGTGAAGCGGATGCTGGCCTACTCCAGCATCGCTCATGCAGGATATATGCTGATGGCCCTGGCGTTGGTGCCCACCTTGGGAAGCCGCCTGCCGGGTCTGACCACCCTGAACGCCAGCCTGTTGTTCTATCTGGTCGCATACGGCACCGCCAGTCTGCTGGCCTTTGGAGTGCTCTCCCGTCTTGGCCACGGTGGCAACGAAGATTCGACGCTGGGCCGGTTGAATGGCCTGGCTTCTCGCTCGCCGTTCCTGGCCGTGATGATGACCCTGGCGCTGCTGTCGCTGGCGGGAATCCCGCTGACGGCGGGCTTCTTCGGCAAATTCTACCTGTTCAGGGAACTGATTGTCCTCAGCAAGGGCAAGCTGATTATTCTGGTCATCATTGCCGTAGTCAACTCGCTCATCAGCGTGGCCTATTACCTGCGTCCCATCATGTCGATGTACATGAAAGAGGCCGAGGTCACTCACCACGAAATCCGAAATCCCATCGCAACCTTCGCATTGGTGATCGCTGCCGTGGCCACGCTCTGGTTCGGAATCTGGCCTGGTTGGGTCGAGCTGTGGTCGGGCAAGGCCGCAGCGGAAATCACCTACAAACTGGCGGTTCCCGGCGAAAAGGACGTGGGTCAGTTGGCCCCGTTGGCCGTGGACCGAAAGTAGTCCGGGGCCTCTGTTCGTGAGGTGTTCCCGATGTTGCGAAGAATCCTGCTGGCGATGTCTCGTTCTGAATCCATGCAAAAGTGGGTGGTTGGGGGTCGTCTGACCCGAAACGCCGTGAAGCGATTTGTGGCGGGTTCGACTCTGGAAGATGCCGTGGACGCGGCTCGGAAACTGACCCAGGATGGCCTTCTTGTCACCCTGGATCTGCTGGGCGAATCCGTAGATTCCAACGAGGCAGCGGACCGTGCCCTGGCTGGCTACGCTGCACTTCTGGAGCGCATGGCCGCAGAGAACCTGTCGGGTACCGTGAGCGTGAAACCCACACAGTTGGGCCTGGTTCTGGATGCCCAGGCGTGCACACAGCGCTTCCTTTCCCTGGCCAGACAGGCCTCTGGCACAGGACACGGTGTGGAAGTGGACATGGAGGACAGCTCTATGACTCAGGCCACGCTGGAACTGTACAAGACCCTGCTTGCGGTTCACCCCGGGGCCAGGCTGGCGTTGCAGGCCTATCTGCACCGCACGAAGGCCGACGTGCTCGACTTGATGCAGCGGGGCGGAAAGGTACGTCTGGTCAAAGGGGCCTATCGAGAACCCGCCGAAGTCGCCATGCAGAGCAAGCGGGACGTGGACGGCAACTATGCCGTGTGTATGGACCTGGGCCTGGCTTCGGAAGCCGTCTCTCACGGATTCCATCTGGCGTTGGGCACTCATGATGACGCCTTGATCCAGCAGGCGGTGGCGTTGGCCAAAGAGCGCAAGCTGGGCCCCAAGGATTTCGAATTCCAATTCCTTTACGGCATCCGAACGGATTTGCAACGGCAGCTTCGAGACCAGGGCTGGAGCGTGCGTGTGTACGTGCCGTTTGGCGAGTCCTGGTACCCCTATTTTATGCGCCGCCTGGCCGAACGCCCCGCCAACCTTGCTTTTGTGATGAAGCAGTACCTGAAAGGGTAGGGTGGCCCCCGCACGTTTCTTGTGTAACGTCCGAACTCATTCAATCTGCCACAGAGAGACCGGCCGTTTGTCGTGCGACGACATGTCAAGTAGTCCCTCGCAAATGGCCACAACCCAATGTAGTTGCAAACCCTTGCCGGATGGCGCTATGGTCATTTCTGGATTCCTGAGAACGAGAAAGTTTGGACATGACAGGCGTAAGGTCTGTTCGCCGGACCCACGTACCGTTGTTTGGGTATGTGATGAGGTCAACGGCCCATACAGGGGGCCCCAGGGCAGTTCTGGCTCTGAGGGGGTAGACGTTTGTGTGGCCGCTTGAGGGGGAGCCATGGGCGGAAACATCGATGAAGACGTGACCGGGTCGCAGGGAGACGTGCGCCCTCTGGTAGTCTTTTCATTAGATGGACAGCGTTATGCGATCGGCTTGGAGTTCGTGCAGCGCGTCATCAGAGTCGTGGCGGTCACCGCCCTTCCCAATGCCCCTGGTATTCTGCTTGGCATCGTGGATTTGGGGGGTGTCATCGTGCCTGTGGTGGATATCCGCCAGCGGTTTTTTCATCCCCATCGGGCGATTCGCCTTTCTGACCAACTTGTGGTGGCCGTGGCCGGAACCAGAACCGTTGCCCTGTTGGTGGACGAGGCCCTGGGGGTCTTGCAGATGTCGTCGGACCGCTTTGTGCCGTCGGGCAGCAACGTGCCGGCCCAGCAACTGGTGGAGGGAGCGCTGAAACTGGAGGATGGCCTGGTCCTGATCCACGATTTGCGCCGTTTGCTCTCCTTGGACGAACAGCAGGCTATCGATGTGGCGTTGGAAGCCGGCGTGGCCGCTGAAATCCCGAAACACGAAAGGGTTCCCCGGAACCTCGAAGAGGGGGCCGCCAGGCATGATTGAAGGCCTTGACCATGGGCTTCTAAGGGACGTCAGTGGGTGCATTGCCCGGCGCATGGGGCTGCACTTTCCCGAAGAGCGGTGGTCGGACATGGTCTTCGCCCTGCGGTCGGCGTGCGAGGAATTCGGTCTGGTGGATCTGGAATCGTGCCTGAAGGGGCTGGTGGACGGCGAGTTGTCCCCCAACCAGGTCCAGGTGCTGGCCGGTCACCTCACGGTCGGGGAAACCTATTTCTACCGGGATCCGGCTTCTTTCGAGGCTCTTGAGCGGGATATTTTGCCGCCGATGTTTGCGAAGCGCCGAGGCATCAACCCCGTCCTGCGACTGTGGAGTGCCGGGTGTTGCACCGGAGAGGAGGCCTATTCGCTGGCCAT
>CAYTWV010000225.1:4748-7175 GCA_964442235.1 uncultured Myxococcales bacterium
GTGTGCCCGCATTCTGCCCGACTTGCCGTTGTGGAAACTTTCTATTCTGGCGACCGACGTCAATCCCAAGTTCTTGGCCAAAGCCGAAGCGGGGCACTATTCGCAGTGGTCCTTTCGCGGTGCCCCGGAGTGGTTGATTCCGGGCTTTTTCCAGGCTTCGGGCAAGGGCCGGATGACCATTTCCCCTCGCATCAAGAAACTTGTGGCGTTTCGTCTGCTGAATCTTGCGCTGGATGCCTACCCCTCGCCGCTGAACAACACGGCGGGGATGGATGTGATCCTTTGCCGGAACGTGTTGATGTACTTCACTTTGGAGCATCAAGCGCGCGTCATCAAGGCGCTGCACGATTGCCTGGTGGACGGCGGGGTCCTGATGGTTAACCCTGCGGAAGCCTCGGCGGCTCTGTACCCGATGTTCACCATGGAGAACATCGGCGGCGTGTTGGTCTACCGGAAGAATCCGCCCGGGTCCCTGAAACTGGCTCCTTCCCCCCATCCGACTTTGGGCGTTTTGCCGGCCCAAAACCCCGTGGCGGCCCCCTGCCACGCTTCTTTTCCCGTGGCCGGCCTCGCGTTGCCTGCCCCGGTCCAACCCCCTGTTCCTGCAGCGCCTGTTTTGAACCCCCAGCCGCAGCCCCCGACCCCTTCATTGGCGATGGTCTCGGGGGAAGTTGGCGCTGACGAAGCGCTTTCCAGGGCCAGGGAGTGTGCGAACCTGGGGCAGCTTGACCAGGCGCTGGCCCACTGCCTGAAGGCAATTGAAGCAAGTCCCACCGATGTCACCGCCCATTTCCTCTGTGCCGTGGTGCTTCAGGAATTGGGGCGCCTGGAGGAGGCCAGCGTCAGATTGGGCAAGGTGCTGTACCTTGACCAGGATTCCATCATGGCGCACCAGACCTTGGGGGCCATCTATCAACGCCTGGGCAGGCCCCGGGAGTCGCAACGCCACCGGGGGGTGGCTCTGATGCTGCTGCAATCCAAGGAAAGGAACGAGATTCTGCCCGACTCGGGGGGAATGAGCTGCGGCCAACTGGAACTGTCGTTGCAGCCCAAGAGGAGTAACTAGCCATGCACGGAGCCACCATAGACTGGAAGGGCCTTAAGGAGCGGCTGGCCGGGGCCGAGCGGACTATCGCCGAGGGTGCCGTGCACACGCCGGAGCAGGTCCGAGGCATTTTGGAATCCAGGGCCAGGGCGGCGGCCCGTCCTCCCACTCGATTGGAGGAGGAGGAGTCCCTTGAAGTGCTCACCTTCTCGCTGGCTGGTGAAACCTATGCTGTGGAAATCGACTGGGTCCGAGAGGTGTGCCAGCTCAGGGATTTGACTCCGTTGCCTTGCACTCCGCCGTATGTGGCGGGAGTGATGAATCTAAGGGGCAGAATTCTGGCCGTGGTCGACCTGCGAAAACTCTTCGCTCTTCCGGCGCGTGGACTTACGGAGCTTAACCGAGTCATCGTGTTGGCCCAAGGGGAGAGCGAACTGGGGCTGCTGGCCGACTCCATCGAGCGTGTTCGGGCGGTCAAACGTAGTGAACTTCAAGACGGGCTACCCACGCTTCAGGGCATTCGTGAGAAGTTTTTGAAGGGAGTTACCGGTCAGATGTTGGCCGTACTTGATGGCGGCCGCTTGCTTGCCGATGCCTGTCCCAAAGGGGATGTACAGGAGCCGGGGCAACCGTCGCAGCCTACTTATGGAGGCAAAGCATGAATTGGTTCAAGAATCTGAAGATCAGGACGAAATTGTTGATTGGATTCGGGTCGATGTGCCTCCTGTTGATTCTGCTCGCATTGGTGGGCTACCAAACCCTGGCGGAAATGCAGGACACCGAGCGAAACCTGGTAGAAACCAGCAGGGAATTCGCCAGCATGGCCCGGGAAGCCAGGGCTGACCAGAACCGAATTCGCGCGGGCATGTTGGAGTATCTCATTTCGACCGATGCCACGCAGCGGGCGGAACTCAAGAAGGAAATCGAGGAGCGTTCCAAAGAGGTTTCTGCCAGCGTGTTGCGGATCAAGGAGTATCTCGCCGCCCAGAAACTCACCGAGGAACTGGTCGCCATCTCGGAACTGGAGCGGGAGTTTGAGGCCTATCGAGACGGGCGAAATGAACAGTTCAAGGAGGTGGCCGCAGGCCGACAGCAGGCGGCCCTTGCTCAGAGTGCGGGGGGGGCGCAGGACGAAAGGTTTGAGCGGGTTAGGGCCGCCCTGGTACTTGTCGGAGATGGGCTGAACGACTTGGCCGACGAGGCCGTTGTCACGTCGACGGAACTGTTCAACGATGCGGTCAGGGTCTTCATTGCAACGGCCCTGGTGTCGCTGTTGTTCGGCCTGTTTATGGTCTGGCTTATGAATCGACTTATTGCGGCCCCGATGCAAAGGGTTACCGCCATCGCCGAGCGCATTCGATTGGGGGAGCTCTCGGTTCAGG
>CAYTWV010000226.1:0-7165 GCA_964442235.1 uncultured Myxococcales bacterium
CTATCCGAGAAAAGGAACACCCCAGGATATTGCAAATACCGCCCTTTTCCTTGTGGCAGCGAGCCTGAGTTGGGGTTGTGTAACCTCTGAACCAAGCGATGCAGGCCCTGGCGACGAGCAGGAACAAACATCAGATCCGGACACGGCAACGGACCTGTCACCGCAAGACATCGACCTTCCCGAGGACCAGACCGAGGCCACACCTCTGCCGGACAGCACCTCCGACATCGTCTTCCTCGACACCCTCGAAGACGAAGACGAGGGCGACGATTCTGGGGAAGACTCTTTGGAAGACGAACGGGAGGATGAAGCGGAAGAGACGGACTTCGAGAGTGATTTGGGCTCAGACCCTAACTTGTGCGAGCCCGACGAATGCGGAGGGACGGGGGGTGAGTGTTCGTGTAACGAATCATGCCTGGTTGAGGGCAACTGTTGCGAAAACGCCTGTGAGGCATGTGGTCTTTGCCCGGCTGTATGTGGGGACGGAGCCTGTGCCGTGGGCGAGGATTCGTGCGATTGCACGTTGGATTGTCCTGCAGACCCCTGGGGTTGTGACGCCTGCGAATGTGGTGGTTCGGGTGGCTTGTGTGCATGCGATGAGGGGTGTTTGCTTCGTGGAGACTGCTGTGACACGGCTTGCAGCGTTTGCGGAGAGTGTGACAACCAGTGCGGGAACGGTCTGTGTGAAGAGGGCGAGACCCCTTGTTCCTGCTCGTCCGATTGCGCCAATGACCCCACGAAGTGTGAACCCTGTGAATGCGGAGATGCGGGCGGCCCCGAATGCTACTGCGATCCCTCGTGCCTGCTGGTCGGTGACTGCTGCCTAGATTCCTGCACAACTTGTGGCGCATGCGACGGAGAGTGTGGCAACGGGGTCTGCGAGTCGGAGGAGACGTGCGGGACTTGTGCTTCGGACTGTGGTGCCTGCGAGGGTTCCTGCTGTCTGGCCCACGAGTCGCCCGGGTGCAACAAGACTGCGGTCATGCCATGTGTTTGTGCCGCGATACCTGCTTGCTGTGCCGGCCTTTGGACCGAGGAGTGTGCCGCCCAGGCAGACTCGTGCGGAAGCTGCAACGGCAGTTGCTGTGGGGCCAACGCGACCCCCGGATGTGCGGACGAGCAGGTGGAAGCCTGCGTGTGCGAGAAGGATCTCTTCTGCTGCAACGCCAAATGGGATGCCACCTGTGTGGAGCTGGCGACCTCAGCCTGCGAGGCATGTCAGCCCTATTGTGGCGACGGCATGTGTGACGAATACGAAACATGCGCCACTTGTCTGGTGGATTGCCAGGCGTGCCAAGGCTCTTGCTGCCTGGAGAAGAGTGATGCCGGATGTGCCGAACCCACTGTCCAGGCGTGTGTCTGCCAGGCCATGCCGTCGTGCTGCGAAGAGAGTTGGAGTGCCGAATGTGCCCTCAAGGCCGAGGCTTGCGGCAGTTGTGGGGGGGCATGCTGTGAGGCCCACGAAGGTCCGGGTTGTGCAGAACAAGGCGTGGAGGCCTGCGTTTGTGCAGTGGACGCCGGTTGCTGTCTGGGAACCTGGGATTCCGTATGTCTAGGGTTGGCGGCCACCCACTGTGGAGCCTGTGCAGGGGCAGCGGAGTGTGGAGACGCAATCTGCCAGGTCAACGAGAGTTGCACCGATTGCCCCGCTGACTGCGGGTTGTGCGGGGATTCCTGCTGCCAGGCGCATCCGGAAGCCGGGTGCGGCATTCCGTCCGTCACCGAGTGCGTTTGTGGTCAGGTGCCCGAGTGTTGCACCGGTACCTGGACACAGGAATGTGTCTTGCTGGCTTCCTCGTGTGGCCAGTGTGACGGCGACTGCTGTGCTGCCCACGCTGGGCAGGGATGTGTGGATCTGGAGGTCACCGCCTGTGTCTGTGAACTGGATGCCGGTTGTTGCGCACTGGAATGGGACGAGGTGTGTGCGGCTCTTGCCGGAACGTGTGGCGCTTCATGCTCCACGGCCCAGGGGTGTACTCCCCAACCTACTCCCGGATGCGGCGGCTGTGCCTGCGAAGCCTGTGTCTGTGCCGCCGATTCCTATTGTTGCGACAACGAGTGGGATATCAGTTGTGTGGATTCATGTCAATTTGAGTGTGGTGGCTGCTAATCGGGCCCGAAATCCCATTCGTCGGCCCGTCAGGGAGTGAGCGATGTCACTGGCGCCCGCAAGGTGATTCTCAGAATTTCGCTGGGGTGCCACAAACGCATGGGTGGGCCCCAAAGGCCCGTGCCGCGGCTGACGATGGCCGTCATCCCGTTCACCTCATAACGTCCGGCAAGCAGCGGGTAGATGCCACTGACAAAGAGGCTGTTGGGCCAGATCTGACCCCCGTGGGTGTGACCTGAAAGCATCAGATCCGCGCCCAGCGATGCTGCCTTGTCCGCATCCCACGGTGTGTGCGACAGCAAGAGGGTAGCCTGCTTCGGGTCCGTCCCCGAAAGCGCCTTTGGCACGGGGTCACCTTTCAAATGTGCCCGGTAGTGGGTCGTCAAGTCCGAGACTCCAGCCAGAATCAGCCCCGGGGCAACCTGGACCCACTGGTCGTTCAGCAACTTCACTCCAGCGTCCTCCAAGGCTCCGGTTACGGATTCCCCTCGCCAAGCAGTGTCGTGATTGCCGTAGACAAACCATTTGCCCAGGGACGGAGAGAGCGAAGCCAGGGAGGGGTGTGCGTGCGGAATTTCGCCGTGTCCCTCGATGTTGTCGCCCAGCATGACCAGCATGTCCGGCTTCAAGGCCCGCACCTGTTCCACACGTTTCGCCAACCAGGATTCGTCTCGCATGGGTCCCAGATGGGTATCCGAAAGGGCTACGACCACGGTGCCATCCAGGGCCGCGGGCAGCCCGGGCAATACCACTTCATACTCCACAATGACGGGATCTCGCAGGCCCTGGACCAAGGCGATGGCAGAGAGCACCACGCCGGCCGCCAGCGCAGCACTTCTGGCGTATGGCACCCACTTTCGAAACAGAAACCCAAACAACGTCACGATATCCACGGCAAGCAGACACATCGCCGTCAAGAACGTGGAGGCCAGCAGAACCATGCCCACAGTCTCCAAAACCAAAGCCGGCCATCCCGACTCATCGTGGGCCACATATCGTCCCAGGAAGAACAGCAGCCACAACCCGGCCGCGGTCAGAATCAAGGCTTTCCCGGTCACCCGATTGCGCAGGAAGGGAACGGACCAGACGCGCCAGCAGACGTAGGCCAGCATCACCGTGAACCCGGCTGTGAGAATCAACCCAAACACGTGGCGCCCTCCCTTCGGTGCGCAATCTACCACAACACAACGCACCGACAATACCCGCATGCCTCCATTGTATTCCGGCAGTTTCGCTTGACCTGCTCCATGAGCTTCGTAGACTGGCGACTTCTCCCAAACCTCTTGGAGGTCCCTATGCGCCCTGTCAGTCGTTTCGGCGTTCCCGCTTTGTTGCTTTTTGGCCTGGCTTTGTCAGGCGCCTGCACTGCCGACAAGGCCATCGAAGAGGGAACCGACTGTGAGCAGACCTGCCCGGTTGGGGCCATGATGGAATTTGCCAAAGAAGCGTCGGGCACCTGTGGGGCCGATGGCTCTTACCAGGAGCTAGGCAAGGTCTCTGCCTCGGGTCAATGCAAAGGCAGCGGCGAGTGCCAGGTCGTCTGCAAATACCCCGAGTGTGGAGAAGGCAAGACCCTGGTCATCAGTGAAGACGAGTACCTGTGCAAAGCCAGTCTGGACCCATGCGGCGACGCCAAATGCCCCGTGGGTGCCCAACTGACCCAGCTCTCGATGCTGGCGGGTACGTGCAGCGCCGATGGTTCGTTTACGCCCGAAGGCGGAACCTCGCCCACAGGCCGCTGCGAAGAGTCCGGCGAGTGCCAGTTCGTCTGCGTTTACCCCAAATGTGAATCGAACCAGACCCTGGTGATTACCGAAACGGAATTTCGCTGCGAGGCTTCTGATAGCCCGTGTGCAGGCATTACCTGCTCGGGTCACGGCGAATGCCGAATTGTGGACGATGCCCCGGTTTGTGACTGCGAAGAGGGGTATGTGGCCAACGGCGCCTATTGCGACCCGCCTCCCGCTCCCGTGCTGACCTCCATCGAACCGGATTTTGCAACCATCGGAGTTCGGACTCGATTCACCATCATCGGCACGAACCTGCCTATGACGCTCTCGGCCGAAGTGGCTCAGTGTTCCGATCTGGCGTTCCGCGAAGGCCGCACGGCCTCGCAGCAAGAGTTTGATTGCACCCCCGCCGCACCGCCGACGTCAGCCGCCAAGCGCTCCATTTACAGCGAACCCGGCGTGGCCCTTTATTCGGACTTCATTGAGATTCGTTGTGCCGATTGCACCATAGGCGGCATCTGCTACGAAGAAGAGGCCCCGCATCCCACAGAATCCTGCAAATGGTGCGACCCCAACAAGTCGTACAACGAGTGGTCCAACAACGACGGCGAACTGTGTGATGACGGCGAATTCTGCAACGGGAGCGACGTGTGCAAGAACGGCACGTGCAGCCAGCACGCCAGCAATCCCTGCCCCGACGACGGGCTTCACTGCAACGGCCAGGAAACCTGCGATTCGAATAACGGCGAGTGCATTCATGTGAACGTGCCTTGCCAGGACGACGGAGTTGTGTGCGACGGCGCCGAAATCTGCGACGAAGCGACCGATACCTGCGATCATACCTACGACGCTTGTCCCAGCGACGGACTCTTCTGCAACGGGGTCGAGGCCTGTGATTACCTGGCGGATGCCTGCTATCCCCCCTCAGATCCCTGTACTGTGGATGACGGCATCTTCTGCAATGGCCCCGCTGCCTGTGATGAAAACTCGGACACGTGTGTTCCTTTCGGAAACCCGTGCTCCGATGAGCAGTTCTGCTCCGAAACAACCGCCGCCTGCACCGAAGAACTGATGCTGGTTGCAACCGGAACCTACCCCACCGTCTCGGCGTGGGCCGACGGACGATTTGTGGTCGGCTGGAGGAACTCCGGTGGTTACTACCAGATCTTCGGCGCCGACGGCATGCCCGAGGGCATTCCCGTCAAGTTCGCCTCCAGCGCTTATCAACCCGAGGTCAATACCTGCCTCAATGGTGGCTTCGTGGCTGGCGGTTATGGGATCAACACTCAGGCCAACACTCAGTTCGGTATCGTGTATGACAATCAGGGCACCGTGCTGGTGCCGCAGTATTGGGTTGGCGGTTGGAGTGATGACCAGGCTTCCAGCCCCACTTCCATCGCTACCTTTGCAGACTGCGGCGCTCTGTTCAGCTCTGACGACTGCGAATACGACGGAAACTGTTATGCCGTGTACCACCGACGCAATTCCTCGGGCGGAGTCGTCGGCTCGGTCGTCATCCTTAACTCCGGCAAATCTTCCGCTCCCGTGCGCACCCGGGCCGCCGTAGATGCCAACGGGAATATCATCGGCGTGTGGGGATCCACAGCCAACGGAATCCTGGCCGATCGGTACTTCGCCAGCGGAACCACCAACAACGACAAGGCCGTGCCGGGCTGGGCCGCCGCCCTGGCTTCGGGCATTCCTTACCCCGACGTCGCCGTGGACAACTCGTTCAACGCCACGGTGGTCTGGTCCCACGCTGCCAGCGGCGCCGACGTATTCATGGCCCGTTTGGCTGGCCAGAGTTCGGCCACCTTTGGGGCATTTACCCTGGTCAACGGGGCCAAGACATCGGGCGACCAGACGGCTCCGGTGGTCGCCGTGAACGCTTCCGGAAATGGCGTTATCGCCTGGACTTCGTCGGCGTATGATTCCGAAGGCAAGTCCGTCTGGGCCCGACGATTTAACAGCGCCGGCTCGTTTGTGGGCGACCCCTTCCTGGTCAATGTCTCCGAAAACGGCGATCAGTCCGCCCCCTCCGTAACCATTGATGATGCGGGAATGGTGGTCATCGTGTGGGCTTCTACTCATACCGGTGTGTCGGCCATCTTTATGCGCCGCTTCCCGTTGCCCTAGTCAACTCGCCGGCCGATCGGACCCCGTTTGAAAGGGCCATGACTGAAACGGGGGCGTCTCTATAACAGGTCCACCAATCTCCGAATAGTCAACGGTGCGCTGCCTTCATAGTGATTGTTTGTGTTTATGTATACTTTTGTGTTGCGGGCCAGCAGGTCCCGGACTCTGTGCGCCAGGCCGGGCAGTTCGGGCTTGGGTTCAATGATGCGATCCCATCGATTGCCGACCCGTTCTTCGATTCCCTCTCGGTCTGGCCCAATCAGTCGGATTACCACCGTGTCGTCCAGGTGTGGCCAGGCCCTTTCCAGCACTTCCAGGACCGGAGGCATGTAGTATCCCTCGCAGAACACGGGCACCAGATGGGTGGCCTTCAAGAACTGGAAGAACTCGGGGATCAGATATCCGGGGTTGCGAACCTCCACACCAATGGACAGAGGCTGCGGCTGGCCCGAGAGAGCCTGCACAAAGGCCGCCAGTTGTTTCATGAACGATTCCAGGTCGGGCATTTTGGCTCGGTTCAGATACTCGAATTGCAGCATGACCGGACCCAAAACCGGGCCCAGGGGCTGTAATGTCTGCACGAAGGCCTCAAACAGATCCGGGTTCAAAAAGTCCGGGTTGACCTGGGCCTGGCCGGTCTGACTGCGAAAATGGGTCAACGTGACGCTGTTGGGCGCTTTGACGGTGAAACGGAACCCCTCTGGCACACTGGCCCTGTACTCCAGCACATGCTCCAACCGAGGCAACGTGACTTTGTTTGGCCCATGTAACGACCAGAACCACTGGTCCACTTCCACGGAATTCAGCACCTTGGCGTACTGTTGCAAGTAGTTGGTCTGCCGGCCGACGCTTGTGTAGACCAAGCCCGCCCAGGAAGGGTATTTCCAACTGCATGTCCCCAGATGCAAGTTCGCCGGTACCCTGGATTGTATCCCCTCAAGGACCGGTGGCTTGGGCTTTGACAAGAAGGGCAGAGTCGACATGGGTACCTCAACGAGAGGCCGTCAAATCCAATAGCTGATCTCCCTCAATCAGCGGCGTCTCGTTCACCCCAAAACATAGACACGGCGTCCCCAGGGTCAAGGCGGGGAGAGGGGGATGATGGATGAAGGGTGAAGGATGAAGGATGAAGGATGAAGGGTGAAGGGTGAAGGGTGAAGGGTGAAGGGTGAAGGGTGAAGGGTGAAGG
>CAYTWV010000227.1:0-4936 GCA_964442235.1 uncultured Myxococcales bacterium
CTGGGCGGCCGTGGCCGTGCCGACGCAGGCGGTCCGGCCAGCCGATGCGGCGCGTCGCGGAGTCGCTGACCACCAGGGTGTCGTTGACCAGTGTCCCCAAGTCGGCCAAGCTGGGGCTCTCCAGTTGGTTGCGGGAAAATGCCAGGAGGCTGCGCACGATTCCGGCCATGCGGTCGCCCTCACTTACTATGGCGGCTGCGTACTCCCGGGAATTGGCCGGGACCTCCGGTTCGTCCAGAATGAGCTGTGCGAAGTTCATGACCACGTTCAACGGGTTGTTGATCTCGTGAGCCACGCCGCTGGCCAGCGTTCCGATGGACTCCAGCCGTTGCGACTGGGCCATCTTCGCCAGTACCTGCGTGCGCTCCTGTTCCAGCAGCCTGCGCTCGGTGATGTCCTGCACCATGCCGATCGATTGGATGATGTCGCCGGCTTCATTTCGAATATTAATACAACGTTCATAAACCACTCGAATGGCACCGGAGTTTCTCTGAACTATTCGGTGTTCAATCTCATAAATGTCGCGATTTTCCTTCACCGAACGAGAATAGGCCTCATCCACGGCGGCCCGGTCATCCGGATAGATGAATTCGAAGAAACCTTCATAGGTAGCGGGAAACTCCTGTGGTTCGCAGCCGAAAATACGATAGACCTCATCCGACCAGACCAGAGTGTTAGTGGACAAATCCAGGCGCCAACTTCCGACGTGGGCGACCTCTTGGGACCGGGACAACAGCGCTTCGCTTTCAGCAAGCTTCGTCTCTGTCTGTTTGCGCTCGGTGATGTCGTAGCAATAGCCGATATACCCGGTGAAGTTGCCTTCGCTGTCATGCCGGGGATTGCCCAAGTCCAGGATCCACCCATACTGGCCGTTGGCCCTGCGCAGGCGGTATTCCATTGCGAAGGGTTCGCGACGTTCGAAATGACTGAAATAGGTCTCCTGCCAGCGGTCGAAGTCGTCGGGGTGAACGCCTTGCGCCCAGCCGTTGCCGCACTCTTGTTCGAGTGTGCGGCCAGTATAGCGTAGCCAGGGTTCGTTAAAGTAGTTGCACTGTTTATCGGTACCGGATGTCCAGATCAGCGCAGTACCGCCATTCGCCAAAGTGCGGAAGTGGTGCTCACTCTCTTGCAGACTGGCCTGGGTTTCCCGCAAGGCCTCTGCCTGTCGGCGCAAGGCCTCCTGTTGTTCCAGATTGTTGCGATGGTACTCCTTGAACAATTGGCGCATCCAGCGTGAGAACAGCCACGAGGCGGCCACGCCCAGCAGCAGCGCCATAAGTCCCGCCAGCATGTTTGTCAGTGCTTGCTGGGTACTTATCTGCGCATGAGTCTGTTGTTCTGCTGCGACCGCCGCTTGCATCTCGTCATCGCACAAAGTGGTCACCACGACCCACTGCCAGGGTGCGTAGGTCTGAACAAAGGCCGTCCTTTTTGCCGGCGCGCCCGTGCCGGCCTGCGGCCATTCGTAGTGGACGATGCCACCGCCATCTCGGGCGGTCTTTTGCAACTTCTCCAGAACCTCGCGCCCCAAGACAGGCAGGTCCGCTGCCGTCTTGCCTTCGAATTCGCTATCCGAGGGCAGAACCAGGCCACGGCCACTGGCATCGTACAACTCAGCCTGGCCGGTGGTACCGAAGCGATGGGTACGCAGGTGCAATACCGCCTCCTGCTTCTGCCTTTCCTCCCACTTGTAAAGATAGTCCCCCGTGCCAATCAGCCAGCCGTAGGGCTCGAAGTATCGGACGTACGACAGCTTTTCGGCCATCACCGAGGGATCCTCCGGCGTGTACCAGCGATAGCGCGAAAAACCCTGGCCCCCAGGCAGCTTTGCGGCGGAGATCAGGCCCCGCATGATGAAGTGTCCGGTATCATCCTGGTTATCCAGCAGGGTCTTGCCTTCGAATTGTGGCGGCGTAGGCAGAAGGATGAACTGGCCGTTCATGTCGTCGATAAAAAAATAGCCCCGGCCCTCGTAAAAACGTACCGGCCTTAACGTCTCGACAATCATCTTCTGTACTTCGGCCGGCGGCCGCCGCCCAGACTCCCTGGTGTGGATGGCTTCGGCAATCTGGTAGGCGCTGTCCACCTGCTGAATGATGCTTTCGCGCAGCACAGCTTCGGTCCGGCCACGGATGTGTTCGATGGTGGTGATGGCGTAGTGCATTTCATCTCTCAGGCGCGCACCGATTTGCTCGGTAAGAGCCTGCTCGATGCGGTCGAAGGAGACCTGTGCGTCCTGCCGACTTTGCCACAGGTTGTAGCCCGCAAGCCCCCCTGTCAGCAGCAGCACGATCAACAGCGTCCCGACCAGATGAATGCGATGGAGTGACTTTTCGTTGGCGACCAACCGCATCAAATCTGCCCTCTGACAATGCCGTAGTACGGAGCCCTCAACATCAGAAGTCCCCCCATCATTCATCCCTTTCAACCGCTCTCGAGTAGCGGGCGAATTTCACCTTGCGTGGTGGAAATGGGAATTGGTTGACATTCCCTCCCTGATTTCCAGGCATCTGTTTCGCCATAGTACCGGCTCGATGACGCGTCGTCGAGCAGATTCTTGGGTATCGGCCCCCGCGCGGATTCCCATAGCGTCTTGTATGTCCACCCGGCAAGCGCCTGCTCAGAGCCCGTGGTCCCAAATTGTTAGTTTGGGCAGCCCCGCACCAGCGTCTTGAGGCCGACGAACCGCGCCCCCAGTCGCAATGGCCGAGGCCACACCGGCCGACGGAGCCTCTGTGGTTGGGTTAGCGGGCGCAGACGGGGTGCTGGGCTCCACCTTGCCGGACCCGCTGCTTTCCGATTCGGAACTGCTTGGGGTCTGGCTGCAGGACTCGACTCCGATCAGTAGAACCGACGCCATCACCACTGCACAATTTGCCGCAAAGCTTCTCATACAATTGCCCCCTCAGTATCGACGCTCAGTTGTGGCTGGAACCGTCTCGTACACTGGCAACAGCCTTCGGCAGGATCAACACCCTCGGTTCACAATCGATGTGAAGTCCTCAGCTAATCATGCCCAACCGGCGCCGCATACCAAACACTCTGACGCTTCCGCAGGTCCCGAGTCCAAACGCTTTCCAGGTGCAAAACTCGTTCGACTGACCAGTCTGTTCGGGTGCCTGAAGGCAAAGCGGCCGCGTCGATTTCCGTTGACAGGGTTCGGCCCGCACCATATCTCAACATGGAGCGGGCAGGTGCCCGCAATGATTTTGGGGGTAACATGTCTTTTAAGGGTGTGGACTTTTTGCAGTTCAAGCGGCTCCTTACCGAAGAGGAGATCATTCTTCAGGACACCATTCGGCGCTGGGTTGACGACAAGGTTATGCCCGTAATCGGGCTGGCCTTTGACCAACACCGCTTCCCAAAGGAACTGCTCAGTGGGATGGCCGAGTTGGGCATGTTCGGTATCACCCTGCCGGAAGAATACGGTTGTGCGAATGCCAGCTACACAGCTTACGGCCTCGCCATGCAGGAGTTGGAGCGGGGCGACAGCGGCGTGCGAAGTTTCGTCTCCGTGCAGTCGTCACTGGTCATGTATCCGATCTATATGTGGGGCAGCGAAGAGCAGAAGCGCAAGTGGTTGCCCAAACTCGCTGCCGGGCAGGCTATCGGCTGTTTCGGCCTTACCGAACCTGACCATGGCAGCGATCCGGGTGGCATGGTGACCAGAGCCAAACGGGATGGCAATACCTGGGTTCTCAACGGAGCCAAGATGTGGATCACGAACGGCACCATCGCCGACGTGGCCGTTGTCTGGGCCAAGGACGAGCAGGGAGTCGTGCGAGGCTTCCTGGTGGAAAAAGGCACCCCCGGTTACACCGCGCCCGAACAGCACCGCAAGATGTCCTTGCGTGCCTCGGTCACGTCGGAACTGGTCTTTGATGATTGTGTGATCCCGCTGGAGAATATGCTCCCGGGCACCGACGGAATGAAGATGCCCCTCATGTGCCTTACCAGCGCCCGATATGGCATCGCCTGGGGCGCCATTGGCGCTGCCATGGCCTGCTATGACGAGGCCCTGCAGTACAGCCTGGAGCGCAAGCAGTTCGGCAAGCCCATCGCCAGTTTCCAGATCACCCAGGAGAAACTGGTCTACATGTTGACCGAAATCACCAAGATGCAGTTCATGACGCTGCAAGTGGGACGGCTCATGGATGAAGGCAAAGGCAAGCACTTCCACGTCTCGATGGTGAAGCGGAACAACGTCCATCAGGCCCTGGAAATCTCCCGCCTTGCCCGCGCTGTGTTGGGAGCCAATGGCATCACCACAGAGTATGGGGCCATTCGCCACATGAATAACCTGGAGTCGGTCTTCACTTACGAAGGCACCCACGATATTCACACCTTGATTCTGGGCAACGAGATTACGGGTATCCCGGCATTCCGATAGGTCCGGCAGTTCCACCACCCTTCCTAAGGGAGTCAGAAAATGCGCTACGAGTTCATCGACGGCGCCGAGGCGATATGTCGTGGGGCGCTACACGCCGGCACTGACTTTTTCGCCGGCTATCCGATCACCCCAGCTACGGGCATTCTCGTTAAAATGATGCAGGAGTTGCCCAGGCGCGGCGGCGTGGCGGTCCAAGCCGAGGATGAAATCGCCTCCATAGGCATGTGTTTGGGCGCTGCCATGACCGGTAAGAAAGCCTTTACCGCCACCAGCGGCCCCGGAATGAGCCTCTACTCCGAATCCATCGGAATGGCCATCCTGGGCGAGGTTCCCCTAGTGATTGTGGATGTGCAGCGACTCGGGCCATCCACCGGAGGAGCCACCACCGGTGCTCAGGGAGACATCCAGTTCTGTCGATGGATCGCACCCGGCGGCATCCCCATGGTTGTCCTCTGCCCCTCAAGCGTAAAGTCTATGGTTACGCTAACCGTGAAAGCGTTTAACATCGCCGAGTTACTCCGGATCCCTGTGATCCTGCTTACTCAG
>CAYTWV010000227.1:4946-7150 GCA_964442235.1 uncultured Myxococcales bacterium
TCCTCTCCACCCACACACTGGATACGGAAACACTCGTCATGCCCGAGGTTGTCTCCCGCAAGAGGTACGAAGGCCCGGAGCCCTTTGTGCCCTACGCCGTGGAGAGTCCAGGCAGCGCACCGCTTTTTGCCGCCGTAGGTGGCCACGTGCTCACCCGATTTACTGGTTCCATGCACGACCCCCAGGGATACCTGACCAAGGTGCCCGAGGAGATCGAGGCGAAGCTGCGCCATCTGGAAGCCAAGATTATGCTCAACCAAGAGTTGATAGAGACCGTGGAGAGTGACCTTCAGGAGGGTGCCGAGACCCTGCTGTTATGCCACGGCGTAAACGTCCCGGTGTGCAGAGAAACCATTTCCGAGGTGCGCCGGCGCGGCGGAAAGTGCTCCATGTTGGTGATCGAATCCCTCTATCCGGAACCCGTGAACGCCATCAACGCTGCCCTCAAGGGCATTCGTCGGGTGGTGCTGCCCGAAATGAACATGGGTCAATATGCAATCTCGGTCAAGGCGCTGCTCCCACACGATGTTGAGCTTGTTTCAGTGCCGAAGATAGATGGCGGATTGATTTCCGTTGCAGAGGTTATTCAGGGAGGGGGCCTGATATGAGCGCACCGACTACATACATAGATCAGAGCAGACTTCCCCTTCCCTTCTGCCCCGGTTGTTCCCACACTAAACTGCTGCTCGACTTGGACGCAGCGATGGTGAAGCTTGGTCTGGACCCTCATAAGACCGTCATTGTTACCGATATTGGCTGCAGCGGCCTGGCTGACCAGTGGTTCAATACCCACGCATTCCACGGGCTGCATGGCCGAAGCATGACTTACGCTCAAGGCATCAAGCTGGCCGATCCATCCCTGCACATCATTGTCATCATGGGTGATGGTGGCGCAGGAATTGGGGGCCACCACCTCCTGAACCTGGCCAAGCGCAACCTCGGCGTGACGGTCCTGCTCATGAACAATTTCAACTTCGGCATGACCGGAGGCGAACACTCTATCGCGACCCCCGAAGGAACCATCACCTCCACAACACCCGGCGGCCACTTTGAGCACCCCCTCATGCTCTGCGAAACCTTGGCCATTAACGGTGCCCCATTTGTCGCCCGCCGTGGCTTCTTCGACGAAGACATGGTGGATACCCTCGCGAATGCCATTTCTTTCGACGGATTCGCCTTCGTGGAGGTGCTGGAACTGTGCACCGCCTACTTCTCACCCTGGAACAAGTTTGGCAAGAAGCAGGTCGAAGAACTGCTTGCGGACCAAGTGCCCAGAATGACAAAGATTGTGGAGAATCGTATCGAATACACCAAGGCTTTGGCACTCTATGCTGACAAAGTCTCTCACATGGAGGGTGTGCCCGAGGCTGGGCTGGAGCCACATTTCTCTTCTACCGCAATCACCCGTCCCTTCGACATCGTCATTGCAGCCTCCGCTGGCATGAAGGTGAAGTCTTTCGGAAGCACCCTGGGGCAAGCCGCCATCCTCTCTGGCCTCCACGCCGTCCAGAGCGACGACTATCCCGTTACCGTTCAGACCGGCCACTCCGTATCGAATGTCAAGATCTCTCCCTACCCCATCGGCTATATGGGGCTCTCCTCCCCTGACGTCCTCTTCGTCCTCTCCGAGGAGGGGCATAAAAAGGCCAAAAAACTCGCAGCGACCATGGACCCAGACGAACTCATTGTCCTGCTGGATGGCCTTCCACCCCTTGAATCCGCAGCACCCACCATTCGGTTCTACCCGGATCGGCTCGGAACCCGTGTCCCCAAAGAGTATCTGGCCACCGTTGCAGTTTCGGCCTATCTCCAAGCCCACAGGCCTTTCCCCTTCGAAGCGCTTGTTATGGCCCTTGAACAGATTCGCTCTCCATCGACCCGGGAAAAGAATCTCAGCTTCGCTAAGCTAGCTTCGCCAACACTTCTGGGTTAAGTCGCAACGGGCCCTTGGGTTTTCGCAAGCACGTCGTCTTCCCGTAGTACGCAATACCCGTGGTCCGCAATAATCCATCCGGGCAGCCTCATAGTGAGCAGGCAGCAACGTCGGAGCCACGCCCGACGCTTGACATGGCGGAGTGGACGTGGGAAGCACGCTGCCGAGGTGAACCCATGGCTGGCATCGCGTTTTTCGATTTGGACCGGACACTGATTACCGTGAACAGCGGGCGCCTGTGGCTCAAAAGGGAAATTCGGCACGGCAGGGT
>CAYTWV010000228.1:0-1953 GCA_964442235.1 uncultured Myxococcales bacterium
GTACCTGAAACGTCGTGCGGTGTGTGCCGATCTGTTACTGGGGTGGTGCGGCGCGGAGTTATCCAGCCGTGTGGAGGCGGGGTTGAACTTCTTGGGCAGTTTCGGGAAGGTGGAGGGGATAGACGAGACCAAGTCGGCGGAGGAGCGACGTGCCATGGAGATGTTGATCCATGTGGCGTCGTTGATTTGTCGGGACATGATATGGGTGCTGGCGGGAGAGAAGCAGGGGTTGGTGGTAGCGGAACGGGAAGGAGCGATACGTTCGTTGGCGAAGCGAGTGGGGTACCCAGGGGCCCTGGCTTTGAGCGGACTTGCCGGAGAGTTGCGAGATGCGCTCTCTCATAACGAGAACAACCGAAACATTCTGAACTGGTTTGGTGCGGAGTGGAACAGGCTGGTAACAAAATAGGCATTCGGAAGGGGAAGAAACCTAATGTTGGATAGAGAATATTGGGCGTTGATGGCAAATCCTGCCGGCCGCAAGGAAGTTAGTGCGGACGAGATGGAGCGGCCGCTGGCGAATATGGTGCAAATTCGGGTGGATCGGACGCGGAAGCTGGCGTGGTTTCAGCACGACGATTTGATCTTGCGTCCAGGCGAGCGGGTAGTCGTAGAGACCGAGCGTGGAACGGGTTCTGGCGAGGTGTTGACGTGGCCTTCGAAGCGTTCGGGTGTGGTGAAGGGGGCGCGCCGGGTCCTTCGCAAGTTTGAGCCGGGGCAAGGGGGAAACAACACGGTCCGGGATCGTGGTGTGGCCCGAGAGCAACAGGCGTTACGAGTATGTGCGGACCTGATTTCAACGTTCCAGTTGGACATGAAGTTGGTCTCCGTGGAGCACGTGCAATGGGAGAATCGGGCGGTTTTCTATTTTGTAGCGGAAGGTCGAGTGGATTTCCGAGATTTGGTCAAGGAGCTATCCCGGGTTCTTCGTTGCAGGATAGAGATGCGTCAGATTGGTCCAAGGGACGAGACCAAGATGCTGGGGGGCCTGGGGCGTTGCGGCCGTGAGTTTTGCTGTGGGACGTTTTTGAACGAATTCCGTTCGGTGCGTACCAAGATGGCAAAAGAGCAGGGGCTGGTGGTGAACCAGGAGAAGATTACGGGGCATTGCCGGAAGCTATTGTGCTGTCTGGCTTACGAACGAGAGAGTTATGCGGCGTTGCGGGCGTCGTTACCGCCGTTGGGTGCCATCGTGGAGACCGAAGAGGGTCCGGCGAAGGTTTTGGAACTGTATGTGCTGAAGCAGGCGGTGAAGATTCAGAATCTGGAGAAGTTCGACAATATTAAAGTTGTGGCCGCAAGCGGACTGCGGGTACAGGGTGGCGGCAAGGTTGGGGTCGGGGTTTCGGGATTGGATGATGGGGACGATGACGACGACTCGTTACGGGATCTGGAAGATGACGGCGTGGAGCGGCCCGAGGGTGAGGGGGACAAGGAGAGAAGGCCGTCAGGGGATCGAGGCAGAGAGGGTCGGCGAGTGGATGGTCGGGACGGAAGTGGGGCAGCCCGGGGGCCGGCGCCGGCGGGAGGAGCTCGTCGAGAGGGAGACCGTGGCGGAGATCGAAGAGGGGGCAGTGGGCCAGGGCCCAGGCAACCAAGAAGTGATCAGTCAGGGGGACCTGGCGGTGGAGAGAGGCGGGACCGGGGGAATGAAAGACCCAGGAGCGAGGGGGGGCGAACTGAGGGGGGGCGATCGGAAGGGAATCGTGACCGAGGGGGTCGAGGCCCCGAGCGTCGGATGGTGGAGCGGGAAGGTCCCCAGGAGAGTCCGAATAGCGAACCGGAAGCCCCGCCGGCTCAAGAGCGGGTCGTACCCGTGGAGAAGGGCCCCGAGGAGGCTTGATAGGCCGGTCTTTGGTTCAGTTCAATGGAGCAGCAGAGATGCGCAGCATCGTGATTCCGGAGTCATTGGAGTGTTTTGGTGCCATTGATTCCCACGCCCACATTGATTCA
>CAYTWV010000228.1:1963-7089 GCA_964442235.1 uncultured Myxococcales bacterium
TCCTGGAGCGTTCGTTTGCCCACGGACTTTCGGCGATCGTGTTGATTGCCAGTGGGGAGAGCGTCGACGAGTTCCAGGAGGTTCGTCGACGAGCCGAATCCGACGAGCGATTGCGATTTGCGGCTGGCATTCATCCTCATACGGCCTCTCGGTTTGGGGAGTTGTGGGGAGCGGTGGAGGGGGTATTGGAATCGCCCTCCTGCGTGGCACTTGGCGAAGTGGGGCTGGATTTCCACTACAATTTCTCTGGCCGAGAGGATCAGATACTGGCCTTTCGCGCTCAGATCGAGTCGTCACTTAGCAGGGATTTGCCGCTGGTGCTGCACATTCGGAATGCCTACGGGGAATCTTTGGAACTGCTAAAGAGCTACCGAGACCAGTTTCGGGGCATTGTGCATTGCTTTTCTGGAGACAGAAAAGAGGCCCTTGACTTCGTAGAGCTTGGTTTCCATGTTTCGTTCTCGGGGATGCTGACGTTTCGTCAGTCTTTGGAAATGCGTGAAGCTGCGAAGGTAGTTCCAAACGATCGGATATTGGTGGAGACGGATTCTCCATATCTGGCACCGGAACCACACCGTGGCGGGCGCAATGAACCATCCTTGTTGGCATACACGCTGGCGGAGTTGGGGCGCTTGAAGGGGCTCTTACCTAGTGAGGTAGCGCAACTCACCATGCGCAACACCAGAACCGTGTTTCGCATGCCAACGGTAGTGGCTGGCTAGCTTCGGGTGGATGGTTCCATTGATGCCAAAGACCTAGGAAGATTGAACCCGTTAAAAAGGGGTTGACATTCCTGGGGGTTTCCGACTATATCGGCCCAAGGTGGGTTTGTTCCACATTTCATTTGGAGGAGTACCATGGAGATCAAGAAGATCACGAACGAGGAATTCCAGAACGTCATCGCTACGGGTACGCGTCGGGCGCCCTATGGCCAGAATCAGGCTCTCCTGAAGAAGGCCGAGACTCAGCCCTCTTCGCTGCACTTTGACAGCGAGAAGAAGGCCATCTCCAAGCTTACGGCATTGTATGTCGTGCGCCGGAAGATGAACGCCCAGGTTAAGATCGTCCGCCGTGGCGATACCCTGTACGTGGGCCCGGGCGAGTATGTCCCGACCCTGCGCAAGAAGGGCAAGAAGTAGTTAGTTCCGGGGCCGGACCCCATCGACACCAGTGCGGGCGACTTGACGGTTGTTCGGCGGGGTGGCGATGGGCGCTCTGGCCCCTGTCTCGGTATCCCCTACCGAGCACGTTCCGGTTCGGTCACAAACACAAAATGAGTTGGGCTATTTGAACTGGATGAGGACGTGGTTCTCTGTGGTCAGCAATTGAGCAGGGGACATGCCTTCGGGCGTGGGCAGTTCCAGTTTCCAACTGTCTTTGGAGAGGGCCTTGTTCACGGCAGACTGGGTGTTGCTGGAATAAAGACTGTCGTTGTTCTTGAGCAATGTGACGGCGGTACAACGGGCATGGTCCACAAGTTTGCCCGACTTGAGTTGCAACGTAACGGTCACATTCAACAGCATTCCGGCCTCGATTCCGGCCTTAATCTTCTTCAGGTGGGCCTGATAGAGCGCACCCTTGTAGTGGACCTGGATCTCTTTGCCCTTGACCAGCAACTGAAGTTCGAACCGGTTTCCGGCGCGCATCTGGACCCACTTGATTTCTTTTGTGGTGAGAGTGCCGGTGATCTTTTTGTGCACCGATTTGGCCGGGAACGAGTACGGGATGAAGGCCTTGGTTCCCCACTCTTTGATGTCCTCGGGGGAGATCATCAGGAATTGGCCTTCGGGCAGCTTTCCGGTTTGCAACGCGTCGACATATTTTTGCATGGGCTTGGCGGAGGACTTGGCTTCGGCAAGTTCCTTCTTTGCCCACTCCAGGGCGGATTTTTCCTGGTTGATTGTGGCCTGGGTGACAACGGTGGGGCCGCAGGCTGCAAGAAGGGTCAGCAGGATGAGGGAAATCGCTTTCATGTAGGGCTCCATCATTTCACGAGTTGGAAGTCGATGGGGAGAATGAGGATGCCAGCGCCAGAGGTTTGCCCTGGGACCAGTCGAAACGAGGCCGATTTTTTGTCAAAAGAGACGGGCCCGAGAACCCCTGCCAGTTTGCCATTCTTGGCGCCAGTGGACCAGGCACCCAGCGAGGCCTTGGCCCCAACCTTCAGTTTCTTCTCCAGTTGGCCCGCCTTCTGGAAGAGTGCGTTGGAATCCCCCGACAACGCAGCCGTTTCAGCCTGAATCGCTGCCTTTTGGGCCTGCAGTTCCTGGTACTGTCGATCCAGTTCTGCTTGTTTCTGGGGGTCCACCGGTTTGGTTTGAGTGGTAGCGCAAGCGGTCACCAAGTGAATCGCCAACAGGATGGGTAACATTCGGAACAACATGGCAGGCCTCCCGGACCAAAACAGGTTCAGCGTAGGCCAGAATCGGGCCCACAGGGGCGTGATTCTAGTGGGGAGTTCGCCTTGGGTAAAGGGCAAAGGCGGAATGGTTCGGAGCGATCGCGTGGGCGATGACTTTTGGGCGGAAGGTCGCTACACTGCGGCCTGTTGTTAGTACGGGGGAGTGCAATGCGGCGACTTTCTGTTTGGACGAGTCTTTGTCTGGTAGCGATGGCGGGGTGTGGCGGCGGGGATGGTGGAAGCGAGGCCACCTGTGTGGCCGGGGAGACTCGATGTGGGACTTCGGGGGTCGAGGCGTGTGCTGCGGATGGGTCCACGTGGGAGATGGTTTTGGCGTGTGGGTCGGGCAGTAGTTGCCAGGCAGGCGAGTGTTTCTGCGACTCTGGCCTGATTCCCGGTCAGGACGGGTGTATTGAGCAGCCCTTGGAGGCCTGTGCGGATGGGTTTGGGCCCAAGCCGGATCTTGGTGGCTGTTACCCCACTGTGTCGGAGTGCGACCCGGGACTGGCTCTAAACGGCGTGGCCTGTTTCACGGCCGGGGTTTCTGAGTGTGCAACGGGGTTTGTCCTGCGGCCCGAGCGAGAGGGGTGTGAAGTGTTGGCGGAGTGTGATGGATCTGGGACCTTGGGAGTCGGTTGGCAGCTATGTGAGCCGACGAGCAGTGAGTGTGTGGATGGCGTCAAGTGGCCCGAGATCGAGGCGGGGGATTGGGCCGGCGTGGTCTATGTGGATGGCTCGGCCGATGCGGCTGGCGATGGTTCTGCGGCAGCTCCGTTGCGAACGCTTCAGGATGCGATGGCGGCGGTCCCTGGTGGCGGGTTGATCGCTGTGGCCAAAGGCTCCTATGCCGGGGGAATTGTGGTCGACAAGGGAGTGACCATCCTGGGGGTATGTGCCTCTGGGGTGGTGGTAAACAGCGGCGTTGCGGTCAAATTGGAGGCGTGGAACGAGGCCCAGACCTTTGCGTTTAGCGTTCAGACGGCGGACCCCGTTCGGCTTCAGGGATTGTCCGTGGTGGGGGCAACCGGCGAGGGAGCCGAGGCGTTGTCAGGAATTCTGGCGGGCGCTGGCACCGAGCTTTCCGTTTCTGACGTGACGATGCAGGGGCTTGTGGGGGCTTGTGTGGCGCTTGTCGATGTGAAGAGTGCGGTGGTCGACCACCTGGACTGCATCGAGCCACTTGCGCTGGAGACCAGCCCTCTTGGCCCCAGCGGTGTGGGGGTTTACAGCGAGGGTGCGGCAGAGGGAGTCGAAATTCGTGGGAGTCGCTTCTTTAAGGTTCAGGGGTTTGACATCTGGCTCAAGACAAGTGGCGGGGCGGTAACGGGGAACTGGTTTGAGGGGCGCGGTGTGTGGTCTGGGCAGGAGCCCATGGGGGTTCGTGTGGACGATTCGCCCGAACTGGTGACGATTTCGGGAAATCGGTTCAAAGACAAGATGCAGCATGCGTTGTATTCGAAGGAATCGAACGTGGCGTTTGTGGGCAATCGGGTGGACGGACTGATTTCGGATTATGAGGACATCAACGGCCCGGCAGTCAAGGTTGTGGACAGCGACGCCCAAGTGGAGGGCAACTATCTGGTGGGGAATCAGTTCGGGGGCGTGCTTTTTGAACGCAGCAAGGGAGCGATACGCTCCAACGTCATCGAAGGGACCTATCCCTCGGATCCAGGGCAGAAAGGCGGCGATGGCATCGTATTGACGGCGTGTGTTGGGGAGAAACTGCCCATCGAGCAGAACACTCTGGTGGCGAACACACGAAACGGGATTCTGATTTCGGGAAGCGATGCGTTGGTGAAGGGGAACGTGGTTGTGGACACCGAGCCGTCGCCTTTGGCGGGGTCGGATGCGGCGGGTGCCGTGAACGTGGTGGCAAAGAGCACGGTAACGGTGATTGGGAATCGCCTGGTGCGGAACCGAGGCACGGGGATTCGGTTCGATGACTCGTTTGGCGAGATCACCGAGAATGAAGTGATTTCGGTGGAGGCGCACCCGCTGGGCGGATGTGCGGCCGGAATCCGAATTCTTGACTCGTATCTTGGCAACGTCGTTGGGAATTTGGTTCAGGCTGTAAAGGGAACGGGCATTCTGGTTGCGGGTGGCAAGGTCAAGATGTTGGGAAACAACCGGGTACAAGACTCCAAACAAACGGGTTTGGGCCCGGGCGTCGGGATTCGAGTTGAAAAGAGCAACACCGACGTGGAGCGCAACGTGGTGAATGGGGCCGACGATGTGGGGATTTGGGCCGAAGAAATCAGCGGGGCCGTGCGGTTCAACACCGTTACGGAGTGTGGGTTGAAGTCGGGGGTTGGAGGCATGGTGGTGGGCCACGTGGTCAATCCTCCGCTGGAACTTCTGGGAAATACTCTTCAAGGGAACGCCGGCAGAGGGCTGGTCGCCGTGGATGTGTATGGGCAGTTGAAGTCCAACGTAGTCGCTGACACCACCCCGTTTGAGGATCAGGGGGGAGTGGGCATCTGGGTTCAGGGGCAGGGGGAGATTTCGTTGTCCCGAAATCGAGTGACAGGGGGGAATGCTGCGGGTGTCCTGTTGGTCAACGCACCCAGTGTGACCATCGGTTCGACCCTTGTGGAGAACGTGAAGGCTGGCAAACTGCCGTTTGAAGGGAAGGAACAGAGTGCTGGGGAGGGGATTTTGATCCTTCAAGGCAGTGTGGCGACGATTGTGAACTGTTTGGTGGTTGGCGCTGCGGGAAGTGGTTTAT
>CAYTWV010000229.1:0-7077 GCA_964442235.1 uncultured Myxococcales bacterium
GAAGCCGTCTGGGTTCACTACCGCATCCCCGAAGACCTGGACCCCCAGCGCCAGGAACTGGCTGGCCTGGTGAAGTCCATGTTGCCCCAGGATCACCTCGACGTGCTGCTGAACCGCCTGGCGGCCTGGGAAGTTGAAAAGAGTAACGGTCGCTCCTGTACCCAAACCAGCGAGGTAGGAATTTCACCATGAACAATCCCTCTGTTGCCCGCAGCCTCTCGTTCCTGGACCGCTATCTGACCCTTTGGATCTTTGGGGCCATGATCCTGGGCGTTTTGCTGGGAAACTACGTGCCCCAGGTCGCCGAAGCCCTTAATGGACTTAGCGTCGGAACCACCTCGATTCCCATCGCCGTCGGCCTGATTCTTATGATGTACCCGCCGCTGGCCAAGGTTCGCTACGAAGAGATGGGGCGCATCTTTCGAAACCTGAAAGTCCTGGGGCTTTCGCTGGTGCAGAACTGGGTCCTGGGACCGCTTCTGATGTTCGCCCTGGCCGTTGTGTTCCTGGCCGATAAACCCGACTACATGGTGGGACTGATTCTCATCGGGCTGGCACGCTGCATCGCCATGGTCATTGTCTGGAATGACCTGGCCAAAGGCGACACCGAATACTGCGCCGGACTGGTCGCCTTCAATTCAATCTTCCAAGTTTTTCTTTATTCTATATATGCGTATGTATTCATTACCATCATGCCTACCTGGTTCGGCCTGGAGGGCATCGCCGTCAACATCACCATCGGCGAGATTGCTCAAAGTGTCTTCATCTATCTTGGAATCCCCTTCCTGGCCGGCATGGCCACTCGCTTCCTGCTGCTGCGATTCAAAACAAAAGAGTGGTATCACTCGACCTTCATCCCCAAGATCAGCCCCATCACCCTTGTGGCCCTGCTCTTCACCATCGTGGTGCTCTTCAGCCTTCAAGGCCAGAAAATCGTGGCCATGCCCTGGGATGTGGTTCGGATCGCTGTTCCCCTGTTGATCTACTTCGTACTGATGTTCTTCCTTTCCTTCTTCCTCAGCAAGAAGGCAGGCGCCACGTACGGCCAGGCCACCACCCTCAGTTTCACCGGCGCTTCCAACAACTTTGAACTGGCCATCGCCGTTGCAATCACCACCCCGGGCCTCCCCGCAGGTGCAGCGCTTGCCGCAGTTATCGGCCCCTTAGTTGAGGTGCCCGCTCTCATCGGCCTGGTGCATGTGGCGCTTTGGCTGAAGAAGCGCTTCTACCCAACCCCCAAAGAGACCACATGACCGGCACCCTCAACGATGCCTCACCATGAGCACCGTCCTCTTTCTGTGTGTAGCCAATTCGGCACGCAGCCAGATGGCCGAGGGCCTGGCCCGTAGCCTGGCCCCCGACGGTATCCACGTGCTTTCGGCTGGCTCAAAACCCACGTCCGTTCGCCCCGAGGCCATCGCCGTCCTTGCGGAACTTGGAATCGATATTTCCCGACACCGCTCCAAATCCGTGGCCGAAATCCCCCCCGAACAGGTCACCCACGTGGTCACCCTGTGCGCCGAAGAGGAATGCCCCCTCTTTCTGGGCACCGCAAAACGCTTACACTGGCCACTTCCCGACCCCGCCTCCACACTGGGGGCTGACGAAGAGCGCCTGGCTTCGTTCCGGAGCGTCCGGGACGAACTGATCCACCGTTTGAGACCGTTCCTGAAGGGCCTTTGCCCCACTTCGGGCGGCAGTGTTTCCCAGATAGGAGAGTAACATGGCTCGTTCCTTCGCCCTTACGTTCGTCTGCTCGTTTGCCCTGGCTTGCGGTTCCCAGCAGGCGGCCCCCCAATCCGAAAAGGCCCCACCCGCCGCTGCCCCATCGGCCCAAAACCAGCCGGCTGCCGCCCAAGCCCCCGCTTCGCCCTCAGCCCTGCCCCAAGCGGCCACCCCAAACGCACCCGCCACCACGCCCTCCAAGATCGCCAACATCGTCGTGTTGGAGAAGCAGGAGTGCTGCGAGTGCACCAAAACACGCCAGGAAAAAAGCTGGGAAGCCCTGCAGCAAGCCATCAAGACCGGTGGCTTCGCACCAACCGTCGTGAAGGTCTATACCGACACACAAGCCGAAGAAGCCGAACTCTACAAGGCCATGCGACCCACGATGGTCACGCCGGCGCTCTACTTCTTCGACGCCCAACAGAATCTGATCGACATGCTCCAAGGTGAACTGGCGGCCGAAGCCATTACCAAGGTGCTTTCGGGAACGTAGTCGTGTTCGGCACCTCGTGCCACAGTGGAGTCCAAGGTGCCACGGCGTAGCGTTACCCACTCCCTGACGGTCGTGGCACTGATTGGGGCGCCATTGGCCCAGGGGGTGTCGGACCCGCGGCCGGTCGGTCGGGGTGTCGGTCGGGGTGTCGGTCGGCGTGTCGGTTGCGGTGTCGGTCGGGGTGTCGGTCGGCGTGTCGGTTGCGGTGTCGGTTGCGGTGTCGGTCGGGGTGTCGGGGTGTCGGTGCCACGACCGTCAGGGAGTGGATATCCGGCCCCACGGCGTGTCGATGCCACGTGAATGTGTTGAGTAATTGCCTTAATGGAGCAATACATTGTCAGATAAATATAAATTCATAGCGATTCTGACTTTCTTTTTGGCAGCATTCTTCTTTCCTGTAGACATGTTGCCCACGTCGGGGGACCGCTGGGTGTTGTCCCTGGTCGAAGCCCTGGCCATGATGCACGAATACGCCAGGGACCATGTGCTGCTTTGCCTGGTCCCCGCTTTCTTCATCGCCGGGGCCATCAGCGTCTTCGTCAGCCAGGCGTCGGTCATGAAATACCTGGGCGCCGAGGCCTCCAAATGGGTGGCCTATCCCGTGGCAGCGGTCTCCGGCACCATTCTGGCCGTATGCTCTTGCACCGTGCTTCCACTCTTTGCCGGCATCCACAAACGCGGCGCCGGCCTGGGACCCGCAACTGCCTTTCTATACTCGGGGCCGGCCATCAGCGTCCTCTCCATCATCCTCACCGCCCGCGTGCTGGGCATGGAGTTGGGTGTGGCCCGAGCCGTTGGTGCCATCAGCTTTTCCGTCATCATCGGACTGTTGATGCACCTGATCTTCCGCAAAGAGGAACAGAGCCGCGTTCAGGCAGCGGCCAAGATGCCCCCAGCTCCGCCACCCGCTCGAAAACTGTGGCAAGATGCTGCCTATTTTGCCTCCATGGTCGCATTTCTGGTCTTTGCCAACTGGGGCCGCCCCCCCGAGGGTGAAACCGGATTCTGGACCTCGATCTTCCAGGTCAAGTGGATCTTCGCCGGCGCCTCATTGGTGGCCTTGGCCCTGATGCTCTGGCGATGGTTCAAGATGCCAGAACTGAAGGAATGGACCGGTTCTTCTTGGACTTTCGCCCTGCAAATCATGCCGCTGCTCTTTGGCGGCGTCCTTATCGCAGGCTTGCTGCTGGGCCGGCCAGGGCATGAGGCGATGATCCCCAATGCCTGGATTGAGGGCGCGGTGGGGGGCAACTCTGTTTTGGCCAATCTGTTCGCTTCGGTAGCCGGCGCCTTCATGTACTTCGCCACCCTCACCGAAGTGCCAATCCTGCAAGGGCTGCTGGGCTCGGGTATGGGCAAGGGCCCGGGGTTGGCCTTGCTGCTCTCGGGTCCGGCCTTATCTCTGCCTTCCATGATTGTTATACGCAGCGTCATCGGAACCAAGAAGACAGTCGTTTATACATCGTTAGTTATTATTTTATCAACCATCGCCGGCTTCGTGTACGGCAACATCTTTGGATGAGGTGCTCCATGTTCACAATCAAGATCCTTGGAACGGGCTGCCCCAAGTGCAAGAAACAGACGGCCGAGGCCGAGGAGGCAGTGCGACTGGCCGGTGTTGAAGCCCAGGTCATCAAAGTCGAAAAACTGGATGAGATCATGGAATATGAGGTCTTCATGACCCCCGCCGTGGTCGTCAACGAGGTGCTGAAGGCCAGCGGTCGCCTGGTCCCGGCAGCAGAAATCAAAGGCTGGTTGGTCTAAACCCATGACCTTCGGGCTCGTTCCTGACCCCTCGAATGGGCCATTGACCTCATGGCGCTAGCCCTCGGAGTGGATAGGGATCTCGTGCCAACCGTCCAGAGGAGTTTCCATGCTTGACGAATTCGTGAATCGGGCCGGCGAGTACATCCATACCAACCCCTGGATGGCCGTGGTCGCCATCTTCCTGGGAGGAATCCTCACCGCCTCCAACCCCTGCGTACTGGCCATGATCCCACTGATGATGGGCTTCGTGGCTGGGCGCAAAGAGGAACGGTTTGGGGTACTTCGAGCCTTTGGGTACTCGTTGACCTTCGTCTTTGGCCTCTCGCTTACCTTCACGGCCCTGGGCCTGCTGGCCGCCTTGGCCGGACAGATGTACGGCGAGATTTCCGGGGCCTGGAACTTCGTTGTGGCTGGCGTCTGCGCCGTCATGGGGCTGCACCTCATGGGCGTCTTCACCGTGCCCTTCCCCAACGCCATTCGAGTACAACCCAAAACTCGGGGTATTGTGGGTGCCTTCATCCTGGGCCTGCTCTTCGGCATCGTCTCTGCCCCCTGCGCAGCCCCCATCCTGGTTGTGCTGCTGACCTACCTGGCCGGCTCGGGAAGCAGCGTGGCCTACGGAGGCTTGCTGCTGTTCGTTTACGGCCTGGGCCACAGCGTCCTGATTCTGGTCGCGGGCACCTCCATGGCCGCTGCCCGCAAACTGATAGAGTCCAAAAAGTTCAACCGGGCTACCGAATGGCTGCGCCGAGGCGCCGGCGTGCTGATCCTGGGTGTCGGATTCTACTTCCTGTACCTGGCCCTGAAGTAGCCATCTCGCTTGCCCGCCTTCCCGTCCTGTGACACTCTTCCTCCGACTTCGACCGGGTACGCCCTTGCCAGCCCGGTCCCTTTCTGGAGGTAATCATGAGCATCTCTCTTCTGGGTTTCCTGGCCGGCGCTCTGGTGGCCGCAAGCAGCATGGCCGGTGCCGACAGCCCGCCTTCGTCCGCTGAATCCAACACCGGGTCTGCCATTTCCCCGGCCGTCGTGAAACAGGTCGTGGACTCGCTGGTCAAAAACCACGGCGCGGCTTCCCAACAGAGAGCCGCCCAGGGAGTCGCCCAGGCCGCCAGTTTCTGGCGTAGCGAAGATGGCTCCGCCGAAGAGTTCGCCCAATTCTGCACCGAACAGTTCGTGGCTGACCCCAATGGACTTGCCCCGTTGCTGGACCGCTTCGATCGCAACTTCGAGGCCCTGCTGGGCCACCGAATCGCCATGACCCGCACCCTCCGAGAGCATTCGGACCTGGAAATGGGCGACAAACTGCCTGTGGATGGGCTGTTCGGCAATCTGGACCCTTTCGACCATCTTATTGATGACCTCTTTGCCACCCGAGTGGCCTTCGCTGCCCTGCTGAATTTCCCTCTGACCGACTTGGACGTCCTGGTCAAACAGGGCAAAGAGTTCACCCGGGCTCAGTGGGCCGCGGCACGGCTCATCAAGGGCATCTCCATGCGCATTCCGGGCTTTGTTCGTCAGGAAGAGACCAAGGCCTTTCGTGCGTCGGATGACTATATCGTCGCATACAACATCGCCATGGGCTGTCTGGTGGACGACCAGGGAACCAAACCGTTCCCCCGGGACATGAAGCTGATCAGCCATTGGGGCCTTCGAGACGAAATCCGGGCACTATACAGCAACCCGCTGGGCAACCTCTCCAAACAGCAGTTGATCTTCCAGGTCATGCTGCGAATCATCCACCAGCAGATCCCGGCAGCAGTAATCAACGAATGTACGCTGGATTGGAACCCGCTGGCGAACAGGGTCGCACCCCACCAGGAAGGCGCCAGAACCGACCAGGCTTCCTTCACAGATGCCCCTCGGGAGATGGACCGCCGTTACGAAGAGTTGTTGCGGATTTTCCATGCCGAGCAGCAAGTAGACCGCTGGTCCCCGGCCTTCCCCACCTTCATCGACCGCCGATTCAAGTTGGACCGCGAAATCCCCGAAGAGAGGGTCGCCCAACTTCTAACCGACGTCGTTTCTTCTCCTATGGCCTCCAAAGTTGCTGCCGTGATCAAAGCCCGCCTTGGCCGAGATCTGCAGCCCTTTGACCTTTGGTACGATGGCTTCAAGAACCGCTCTTTGGTCGCTGCCGAAGAACTGGACAAAGACGTTTGGGCCAAGTACCCCGATGCCAAGGCCTTTGAAAAGGCCATCCCCGATATCCTGGCAAAGCTGGGGTTTGAGCCGGAGCTGGCGAAGTATATCGCCCAACACATCGTGGTCGACTCCGCTCGAGGCGCTGGCCATGCCATGGGCGCCGGAATGCGGTCCGACTCGGCCCACTTGCGCACCCGAATCGGCCCCAAAGGCATGGACTACAAAGGCTACAACATCGCTTCCCATGAATTGGGCCATAACGTCGAGCAGGTCCTGTCGCTGAACAAGGTCGATCGAGTCCTTATGGCCGGCGTGCCCAACACCGCCTTCACCGAGGCCTTTGCCTTTCTGTTCCAAGCCCGAGACCTGGAACTGCTGGGGCGTGGCGCCGCTGGAACCGACCCCGTGGAAAAGGCCAATCGCATCATGGACCTCTACTGGTCCACCTTTGAAATCTCGGGTGTCGCCCTGCTGGATATGCAGGTCTGGCGATTCATGTACGCCAATCCCAACGTCACCCCAACCCAGTTGCGAGAAGCCGTGGTCAAGATGGCCACCGAAATCTGGAACAAGTACTACGCCCCTGTCTTTGGCCTGAAAGACAGCCCCATCCTGGCCATCTACAGCCACATGATCGATGCCGGGTTATACCTGCCCGACTACCCCATCGGTTTTCTGGTCAGTTTCCAAATCCAGAAGTTCCTGGAGGGCAAAACCCTGGGAGCAGAAATGCCTCGGATGTGCGCCCAAGGCGCATTAACCCCCGACTTGTGGATGATTGGCGCCGTGGGCAGCCCCCTCTCCGCACAACCCCTGCTGAAAGCCGTAGAAGACGCCCTGAAAACCGTGAAGTAAGCTGCAGGCACCTCCCTGACGGGGCCGTCGAAATAGCCCAGGGGTTGCGGGCACGGAGTGTACTAATCAGTGCCACGACCGTCAGGGAGTGG
>CAYTWV010000230.1:0-7055 GCA_964442235.1 uncultured Myxococcales bacterium
AAAATCGACACCTCCACAAAGCCGATGCCGGCTGCAAGATACTTGCGGCCCTGAATCGAGACAATGACTCGGATGGTGCCTAGCGATACGTCGCAGACCCGAAGTCCAAATATCACCAGTGCGGTAAGGATGCTTTCCATGGGAGGGATATCCGACTATTTGGCTTCGGCGCAGCACCTGAATCCGACGGTCGAGGAGGCCCCGAATCGGGCCGCAGCACGATAGCAAGTCGCATCTTCGGCACCCTTCGCCGCATCGCCGCCCGCTACGCTCTTCTCCATCAGCCACTCGGCCACGTTGCCCACCATGTCATACAGACCGTAGGGCGAACGGCACGACTTCTTGCTGCCGGCCGGAAGAATCGAACTCTCCATGCCGTCGGCGCCCATGGTGTTGCACTTCTCGGCATCGTACTCACCGCCACAGGCCGCCTGCCACTCCGACTTCTTGCACAGCCGCTTGCCCTGGGCCACGCAGGCCGCATTGGCAGCGTCCCAACTCACGTTTACCTTGGGCATCGAGCCCGCCCCGGGGAATTCGTAAAGGTCGATGCAATAGGCTACATACTTGGCCGCCGACGCCTTGTCGGAATTCTTCACGACCATCAGCTTCATGCCACCCGGACATGTCTTGCTCTTCAGGGCTTCCTTGTCGTCCCCTCCAGCCACAGGCTGAGTCCCCTGCGTTCCGGGGTCTGTCGCGCCGGCTACAGCGACCTTCTCGGCCACCAACTTCTGCGATTGCGACATCAGTTGCCCGTTGCCACTCTTCAACGCGTCAAAGGCTACTTTTGCATTGTCCAAGTCCTGGGACTTGATCAACTTCTGGACGTCAGCCAGGGCCTTCAGCGCTTTGTCCACTTCGCCGGCAAGATCCTGGTTCTCCTTCTCCTTGGCTGCGTTGGCGGCCTTCTTCCACTCCTCTGACTTCTTCTTCAACCCATCGTACTGCTTCTTGAGTTGGAAAATCTGCCCGGAAACGCTCTTGTTCAGTGCCGACAGGTCCGCTGCCTTTTTCGCCTCGGGCGTTGTCTCCACGACGTTCACCACGGGCGGTGTCTCCGGCGTTTCAACAACGGCCGGAGCCTCTGCCGTCAGCGCCAACGCAGCCACTACCTGCCCGGTCAGCCCCACAATCTCTGCATCCAGGCTCTCCAACCGCGTCAATTCCGTCTCAAGCGCAGCCTCATCGGCTAGATTCGCCTTCTTCTCGGTAGCCAGGGCCGGCATACGAGCCGACACCGCTTTGCCCACCAGTTCCACCTGCGCTGCCCCGTCCACAGACTTGGCCGAGGTCAACTCCTTCTGCTTCGCAGGAAGCTTCGCCGCCGATTCCGTAAGCAAAACCACCTTGCGTTCCAAACTGCGCTCCAGCCAGAGGACCAGCCACTTGGCGCTCTCTTTGGCCACAGACGCTTGGGCCTTTGCCAACCCTTCTTGCTGTTCCGCAGTGACTCGGGCCGCCTCCAGGGTCGCTGCCCCTTCCAGATTGCCCTTCACGCCGGCAAGTTCCTTCTGCGCCGGCTCCGAGGCCGTCACAATGGCTTGACCACGCGAAATCAGGTCCGTAAGTGCATCAATGGCGGGCTTCTGTTTCTCTCGGGCCTTCTCTTCCAACGCCATCAACGGCTGCAACTCCGTCTGCAAATCGGCCACGGCCAACCGCACCTTCTCGACTCTGGCCTGAGCCACTGCAGCGGATTCCAGCACAGGTGCCAGGGCCTTCAGGCTCCCAGACTTCGCGGCGGCCAATTCGTCAGCCACCTTCTTCAACTCCAAGGCCTTCTTCTCTGCCTCGGCAGCTTGCTGATCGGCCTTCTTCTTCTCTTCGGCGGCCTTGGCTTCTGCCTTCTTCTTCTCCTCGGCCTTCTTGGCGTTGGCGGCTTTCTCCTTGGCCTTCTTGTCCTCGTCAGCCTTCTTCTTTGCGGCCGCCGCTTCTTCGCTCTTCTTCTTTGCGGCCTCAGCCTCCTGAGCCTTCTTGGTCGCACTCTCTTCTACCTGTGCGGTCTTCTTCTTGTCCGTTGTTTCGTCAACCTTGCCCATCTGGGTCACGATCAACCCAGTCACCCCCGCAAGTATGGCAATGACCACCACCGCTGCGATGGCCCACACCGCTTTGGAACCCGATTTCGCAGCAGGTGCAACAACCGCTCCCTGAGACGCTGGTGCTTTGACTGGTGCCGAAGGCTTCGCAGGCTGCGGGGCAGCCGCAGGAAGCGGTGCCGGTGGCTGGGCAGCCGCAGCCCCAATTACCACGACTTCGTCGGACTTATCGCCCTTCTTTCCCTTCTTGCCGTGTTTCCCCTTCTTGTCCTGCTTCGAACCATCCGTCTTGGCTGTTTCCACAGGTTTGGAAAGGTCTACAAAACCGGCAGACTCTTCGGCCTTCTTCGCAGGTCTGTCGCCGATCACCAACAAATCATCGTCCTCGTCGTCCCGAGCGCCCGCCGATCCCATGACCTCTTCCAGGTCGCTGTCTTCCTCGACATGGCGCAGCCGCCAGAACTCCTGGTCTCGACGATATCCCTTCTCGGGCACCACACAATTGGGCCGGGGCATGGGTTTCGGCTCTATCCGTGCAGCCACCGGCTCATCCAGGTCGTCGCTGAACGCTTCCACTTCCCCCGTCTGGCCTTCACTTGACTCCAGGCCCAACTCCTCGTCGGCTTCCATCAACTCGCCTTCGAGTTCTTCTTCACCCTCGGCCAACTCTTCGACCTCGGAACCCTCGATGCCGGCATCGCCAAACGGCGTTCCGTCGGATTCAATCTCCAACGCTTCCACCGGGTGAGCGGGAACCTCCACCAATTCCGGCTCCATCACCCCCGAGTCCAACTCCCTGGATTCCTCGATAATTCGCTCAATCTCCCGCAGCACTTCCGCATCGGCACTGTGCGCGGCAGCAGCGGAGGGCACTTCTGGCGGCAATACCGACTCAACTTCGATTATCTGATCCGAGTGGGGCCCAGGCGCCACCTTCTCGGCAATATCCACTTCCGGCTCCGGATGGTGCAGTTCAGGCATCGAGTGCGGGAACGCATCCCCAGAGATGCTCTTCACAGCTTCCGCTGCCGCCTCCCGCTCCAACTCGGCCATCAGCAACGCCTCTTCATCGGCGTCCATAGGCGAGTCCTCAAGCAGAAGCTGATCCTCAATGGAAACCCGGGCCGATGGCATCGTGACGTCCATCACCATAAGCAGGTCCGCCTGGGTCCCAACGCTCTCCTCCGCCGTTCTAGAGGCCGGGGGAGTCACAATCAACTCGGCCGACTTTTCCTCTACCACCGGAAGATCAACGGCCTTCTCCCCAACGGGGACAGCCGGCAAAGCTACCTTGGCAGCCTCGGCCACAGGGGCCGCCACCGGTAAGGGCGTGGGCTCCGCTGGGGGAACCGGTGCCGGAGCGGGCGCAGGGGCAGCGGGGGCCGCCGCCACCGGAGGCATCGGAATGGCCTGGAAGACCACCGTCTGGGTCGGATTGAATGGGAACACTTCCGCCGGCGGCGGAGACGCCTTGGCCCGTGTCTGGTAACCAGCCGGAAGGAACGCCGAAGGCGTTCGGCCCGGGCCAAATTCCTCAGCCGCAAGCCTGAATACCTGACGCACCGTCTCCCAGAACAAACTCACCGACCCAAATCGGGCGCTTGGGTCCGACGCGGTCGCCCGAATATACAAGTCGTCTAACTCAGGGGAGAAGAATGGCCCCTGGTCGCTCAGCGGCACTGCCGGTTTTACCGGCTTGCCTACCAAAACCTCACCCATGATGAGTGCCAGAGCGTAAATGTCGCTCTCCTTGCGCTCCTGCATCTCGTCTTGCAACTGCTCCGGAGCCAGATACCGGTCCGCAAACGGGAAAACCCCATGATCCGGAGGAACGTCTCCGCGGCCCACCAGGAAGAAGGGGTCGTCGATTCGCAGTCCGTTGTCCGACAATAAGATGTTCTCCGGCTTCAGGTTGCCGTTGGCCCCCAGCAGGTGAATCATCTTCAATGCTTCACACATCTCAAACACCAGGTTCGCAATCTCCTTCTTGGCGAAAGGCTCAAGCGCCTCTCGCTTCAAAGACTGCAACGTCCTCAACGACACGGCTTCCACAATGTCTTTGGTGACGTAAAGGAACCCGTCTCCCGAGAACACTTCCTGGACGGTCAAGATGTTGCGATGCAAAAAGGCTCGGGCTCGGAAGATCCGGAAAAGGTTCACATCCCGCACTTTCGCCCCGGCCAGGCCAGGGTAAAAAACCTTCAGAATCACTTCCTTTTGAAGGGCCGTGTCCGTGGCTCGAAACACTCCTGCGATGGGGCCCAGACCAACTCGCTCACGGATGAGGAACCGATCGTGAAACAGCGTCCCAGGTTGAGGAAGAAACGTCGTCATCGCCATGTCCAACTCCCTGTGCCACGGTCCGCAGTGCAAACCCACACTTAATGGCCGTCCGTAAACCGTTCCAAACTACCCGATCCCACAAGTCCTTTCAAGCAGTTTTGACCGCGTCGCGGCCGCTATCTTGGCCTATGCCAGGGCCCATGACAGACAGAGGAAGCCAGCAAAAGAATGGGTGCTGGTGAACCCCGTGCCGCAGGGGGCGTTCTGCCCCTCTCACCACGTATCGGAAACCGCAAATTTCAGACCGTTCCGCACTCCACGGGCAACACCCCAACGGCCCTGACTCCCTCTGCCAAGACCTGGCACTGAAGGCCTACGAATTTCACCCCCACGCCCATGGCCCTGCGCAGGACCCGCCCAAACTCCGGGTCGATGGTATCGGCCGGGCGAACCGGTCCCACTTCCGGACGCTGTACCACAAAAATGCCCCAGGCCTCGGTCCCCTGTTCCACCAACTCGGTCAACTCCCGAACGTGTTTCGCCGACGTCGCCGCCCGCTCGGAGCGCGCATCCGGGAAATGGTGGCCGCTGCCATCCCAAAGCGTGACGTTCTTTATCTCTCCATACACTCGCTTCCCGTCCGGCGACTGCAATTCCAAATCCAATCGACTGCCCGGATTAACCACTACCTCTCTCTTCACAAATCGGTACCCCAACAACGGCCCCATACCGCCCGCGTCCAACACCGACCGCACTACAGCCGCTGGCATTGACGTGTCCACTCCGGCCCATCCCGACTCCACCCCAACGGCCCGCAGCCGGTACTTCAGCCTGCTGCCTTCCCCCGTCACCCGAGTGACCAGGACCGGCCTGCCCGGCCCGCTGCATGACCTCATGGAACCCGAATTGTTCGTGTGCGCTTCGATTTTCTGGCCGTTGTTCAGCAGCACTTCAACCATAAAACGGTGTGGCCTCGCAAGCCATATGCCCTCAAGAACCTCGGGAAATGCCACAAACATCGTCGCCCCTTACCGCCCTCAAACAGCCCCATTCTGTGCGTGCTTAATCATGGCCTCCAGCCGGGATGCGTTGTCCGACCCCAACAAGACACGCCGACCGCTCCTCTTTTGCACGAACACCCCTCGGCTGCCCCGCAAAAAAAACCCCCAGGTCTTGTTCCTGCCGTACCGGATGCCCCAGCCGCCAAAATCCGCCAGCGGTGAAAAGTCGCGAGCTTGCACGATTTCCAGTTCCGAAGGCAGCGCACGATACAGCCGATACCCCGCTGCTCCCCATGTGACCCGCACCATCTCGGGGGATACCTGGGCCTGCAAGCCCCCCAGAAGGGTAAGCGGAATCGTTCCGGCAATCCCCACCAGAGCACTCCAGCCGCCCAAATCCGGGGCTACCAGAAACGCCAGACCAATGATGCCCACACTCAGCGCAATCCACAGACCGTTCATCCAGGAGGGGTTTTGACGCTCCACGTGAACCCACTCTCGGCCCTGGGGAAGTGTCCCCGCAACTTCGTGGTGCCCCTGAACCGATGCAGGCATCGGCCGGTAAGGCCTGAACCACTCCAACAATGCCGCAATCGCAATGGCAGGTGCCCCAAAACTGAACACCTCGAACCAGGGAAAGGGGAAACTCTCCAATTTCCCCTGGGCTGCGCCCGGCACATAGACCCACAACATCCCCACAAATAGCCCAAGAATCGCTTCATCCATCAAATGAAGCCAACTGTATCGCTTTTGGGTCTCCTGCCTGGCCCACAACTCTGCCAGGAACGCCGACAGGCCGATGAACCCCAACGCCATAATGAGCAGTGTCACAACCATATACGTCGGGTTGCCCCATCCATCGGGTACCCCACCGCCCGAAAAGTGCACAGGCGCCCGCTCGGGCAATGGCCAGTTCACCGCCAGCAAACCAAGGCCGACTCCCCACAACCCGACCGCAGGTAGATGTATCCACAACGGGTGCAAAAACGTCCGCTTTTTCATCTTTCCGACTCCTCCCCAAAGGACACCCTGGAATCATACCGCCCACGCCCATGGTCGATGGACGAAGGGCGATGGACGAAGGACGAATCCCCTCTCCCGACGGGAGAGGGCAGGGTGAGGGCCGATGGCCGACAGCACGCGTTGCTGCCGGGGGTTGCGGCCCCCCCTGGCCCTCGCCTGCGGCTTGGGCCTGTCCCCCCCGAAGTGGGGGGGACGACATCGGCCCCCCCTGGCCCTCGCCTGTGGCTTGGGCCCGACCCCCCTAAAATATCGGTTCCCTGGGCAAATCAGGCAGTACCGCTTTGAATACGAACCATCCCACCAATCCCAACGCCAGAATCCCGGCCACAACAATCCACGCAGCAGCCGGCTTCTTTCGGACGGCCGCCGGGAACATCAGGTAGCCGATGGCGACCCCCGATATGAATCCACCGCCGTGAGCCCAGTTATCCGCACGTATCAACAAGCCGAATAACATGGTGTACAACGCCCATTGTCCCATGCGGTTGCGGAACTCACGGCCACCCTGCGTTCCCAACCGATGGCCAAATGCTGCCCCCGCACCAATAATTCCCATGATGGCGCCCGAGGCTCCGATGCTGACACCCCGACCCAAAAACGTGAAACTTGCCGCACTGCCAAGCAGCCCTGCCACCACATACAGCACAAGAAAACGGCTTCGGCCCAGCGCCTCTTCTACCTGCGGCCCAATTTGCGCCAAGGCAAG
>CAYTWV010000231.1:0-3189 GCA_964442235.1 uncultured Myxococcales bacterium
TGCCAGCCCACCTGCGTACCCAGTTGTTCCGGCAAACAGTGCGGAAGCGACGGCTGCGGCGGAAGCTGCGGAACGTGTCCTCCCGGCACCACCTGCGGTTCAACCAACATGTGCATCCCCACGGGCCCAGTTTGCGGCGACGGGGCATGCACCGCTTCGGTGGGTGAAACCTGTACCAACTGCCCCAGTGACTGTGGAACCTGCGGCAACGGCTGCTCCACAACCTCGACGCCAACCTGCGGCGGTTGCTCCTGCCAGGCCTGCGTCTGCCAGAAAGACCCCTACTGCTGCCAGGTCCAGTGGGATGACTTGTGTGTCCAGGCGTGCACCGAGTGTGGCGGATGCGGCTGCATCCCCAATTGCACCGGCAAAGAGTGCGGCGACGACGGCTGTGCCGGAAGCTGCGGCTCGTGTAAACCTGGCAGTAACTGCTACAATGGCAAATGTTCAACCACTTGTGTGCCAAACTGCACCGGAAAACAATGTGGCAGCAATGGGTGTGGAGGCAATTGTGGAAGTTGCCCCGACGGCTTCATCTGCTCGGCGCAGGGTAGCTGCAAACCCAGTTGTGTGCCCAATTGCACAGGGAAACAATGCGGCCCCGACGGATGCAACGGGATGTGCGGTCTGTGTGGCCCCGACGAGGCTTGCCTCTCGGGCAGTTGCATCATCGCCTGGGACTGCAACGAACTCCTGAACTGCTCGTGGGACTGCCCGGCCAACGACGACGCCTGCTGGAACGCCTGCTGGCAAAACGCCAGCCCCGACGCTCAAGAGCAGTTTATCACCGTCTGGCAATGTGTCGTCGATGTGTGCGGCCAGGAACCGCAAGACCCCTGCATCGGCAACGCCGTCTACTTCGGAGAGTGCAAAGACGAATTCAACTCGTGCCTGGACTGCACCCCGGCCTGCACCGGCAAACAGTGTGGTGCGGACGGTTGCAGCGGGTCGTGCGGAACGTGCCCCACTGGGTACAACTGTGACGAATTCGGATACTGCGATTGCACCGCCAACTGCTCCGGCCGAGAGTGCGGCAACGATGGCTGCAACGGCTCGTGTGGCGAGTGCAGCCCTGGGTCTCTGTGCAGCCAGTATGGCAAATGCACCTGTGTTCCTCAGTGTGCCGGGGCTCAATGCGGCAGCGACGGCTGTGGGGGCCTTTGCGGCACCTGTCAGGCCGGATACTCCTGCCAGAACAAAGTCTGCGTCCCCCAGTGTACCCCGCAGTGCTGGGGCAAACAGTGCGGCCCCGACGGATGTGGAGGCCAGTGCGGCTACTGCCCGCCGGGCTTGACCTGCTCCTTCGAAGGACAGTGCACCACCGTGGGTCCCGTCTGCGGCGACACCAAGTGTGATGCCGTCCAGGGCGAAACCTGTGCCTCATGCCCCAAAGATTGTGGCCAGTGCAACGGTGACTGTTGTACTGCCCAACCCCAGGCCGGCTGCAACGATCCCGATGTCATGATGTGTGTCTGCAACCAGGATCCCTATTGCTGCCAAGCCACGTGGGACGACATCTGCGTCAGCGAAGTGACCAGCTTCGGCTGCGGCAGTTGCGGCTGCTTGCCCCAGTGTTCCGGCAAGCAGTGTGGCAGTGACGGCTGCGGGGGACTTTGCGGAAGTTGTCCCCCTGGCAGCACCTGTAACGCCCTTGGGCTTTGCACGGGTACCTGCCTGCCCAACTGCACCAACAAACAATGCGGAAGCGACGGCTGCGGCGGCAGTTGTGGAACCTGCCCGGCCACCAGCACCTGCAGCGCCCAGGGGCTTTGCATTCCCGTTTGCCAACCCAAATGCGACGGCAAACAGTGCGGTGCTGACGGCTGCGGCGGAACCTGCGGCAATTGCCCCATTGGCAGCGCCTGCAACGCCACGGGCCAGTGTGTTTGTGTTCCCTCTTGCACGGGCAAACAGTGCGGCAGTGATGGGTGTGGCGGCTCTTGCGGAACCTGCAGCGGCTGGCAAACGTGTACGCCGTCGGGCCAATGCGCATTTGTCACCCCCTTGTGTGGCGACAATAACTGCAGCTCGTGGTTGCAAGAAACGTGTGACTCTTGTCCTCAAGACTGCGGGACGTGCTGCGGAAACGGCTCGTGCGACGGCGCATTCCTGGAATCCTGCGCCACATGCCCCACCGACTGCGGGGCCTGCTGCGGCAATGGGTTCTGCGAACCCACCTACGGCGAGACCTGCACCGAGTGCCCCCAGGATTGTGGCGCCTGCCCCGCCAAATGCGGCGATGGGCTGTGTGAAGCCGACCGCGGCGAAACCTGCGACAACTGCCCCACGGACTGCGGCTCGTGTGAGCCCGTCTGCGGCGACGGCCAGTGTGATGCCCAGGAAGCCTGCTCAACCTGCCCAGACGACTGCGGCCCCTGTGAGACCGGCTCTTGCTGCGTCGCCCACGACACCGCCGGTTGCCAGGATCCCAAAGTTCAGGACTGCGTCTGCGCACAGGACTCCTTCTGCTGCTCGGTCAGTTGGGACAGTTACTGCGCACAGACGGCCGATTTGTGCGGAAGCTGCACGGGCAACGCCTGTGAACCCCACGACACTCCCGGTGCCGACGACGAGTCCGTCGAATCTTGTGTCTGCTCGTTCTATCCCGAGTGCTGCACCGACATGTGGTTCGACTACTGCGCCTCCGCTGTGGAGGGCTTTGGTTGCGGCTCCTGCGCCATTGTGGGCTTCTGCTGCGACGGATTGTGCGCCTCTAACGAAAGCTGCGAAAGTTGCGAGCCTGATTGCGGTTCCGACGGCTGCACTGGCACGTGTGGCGAGTGCCCCCCGGGCTTCACTTGCACCGCCTCGGGCACATGCAACCCCGGAACTGGCGGCGACAACTGCGCCGACCTGGTCACCTGTGCCATGAATTGCGGAAGCGACTGGAATTGTATGATGGGCTGCTACAACACAGGCACCCCCGAGGCCCAAAGCGCCTTCATGGAACTGCTGACCTGCGCCAGCGGCCAGTGCGGCCTGCCCCCCTCCCAATCTTGCATGTATATGGCGTTTATGGGCGCTTGTTACGGACAGTACAGCACGTGCTTAGCTAACTGAACAGGTCCGCTACGCTAAGGGCGACCGCGGCCCATGCCTCGACTCGGCTGCGCCTCGCTCGGCACAGGCCCGCCCCCCCCCCCCGCGCCCGCGGCCCCCCGCCCCCCCCCCCCCCCCCCGGGGGGGGGG
>CAYTWV010000231.1:3199-7038 GCA_964442235.1 uncultured Myxococcales bacterium
GGCGAAATGGGGCCGGACAACGGCGAATTCCGGGTCGTACGCGGGGGCTCGTTCGCCTCGGCAGCAGATGAATTGCGCCTGACCCATCGCTCGGCCCAACGGCCGGACCAGAGTGGCGTAGGACTTGGATTCAGATGCTGCATGTCCCCCCCTCTCTGAAGCGGTCACCCTGCCCTCATCCCGCCCTCACCAGGGCGATCGAAGCCCATCTCTCTCCGGTGAGCAACGCTGAGGGCGACCGCGGCCCATGCGGCCCTTACTGGGGCCGCACGGGCCCGCCCCCCGGCATCGGGCCGACGGCCCGATGCCACCCCCCAACGCTCGTTGGGGGGTGGCTGCCTCCGCAAGGTCTTGAAGTAGCGCCACGGTGAGAGACTAACCCCCTTTTAGGGGGTGCCACGACGGAGCACCGCAGGTGCGACGTCTGGCGGGGGCGGGCCCGTCACGCCGAAGCCTTGGCGAAGGCGGGATGGGCCGCGGTCACCCTTATCGCTGCTCCCCGTTTCGGGATCCGCACCAATCGCCCGCGTCCATTTGATTCCTCGGTCATCAGGGACTAGACTTCCGAAGTTGCGTTGGCGGTCCAAGATGAGAGGTTTGGCGATGAACAGAATGATTGGCGTCTTTGTTTTGGCGTTTGGGGCACTTTGGGCGGGTCCCGCCCACGCCACGTGTATGATCGACTGCACGGCGAACGTGCTGCAGCCCGGCACCTGCCTGGCTCAGGGTGACACGCCGGTGCCAGCGGGCGAAGTCATGGAGGTGTTGCTGACGTGCCAGACCTGTTGTTCGCCTCCTGGCGGTCCCATGACCTGCAATGCCAGCGATCCGCTTACCGAAGGCGGATTGGAAGTGACGGCCGTCGATGGGACACCCGTTGCGGGCGTCTTCGAGCCTTCGGGCGAGCAGTGCGACGGCGTGATCGTTTATCTGTACACGGCGCCCGATGTGGCCGGCGAGTATCAGATTCTGGCGGGCAACATGATCGTGGCCACGTTCACCGTTGGGGGAAGCCAGTGTGTCACGGACGCCGACTGCGGCAATTGCCGGGCCTGTGTGGCCGGAATGTGCACGGTCACGTGGGTGGCCCAGTGCCAGACCGATGCGGACTGCGGGCCAGAGTCGTACTGCCTGACTTATGCCGACAAACCCTGCGCCAACCGGTGTGCGGATACCGCCTGCTTCGGCGTAAAGTGTTTGGCCCAATGTGAACCCGTAACCAATCCGTGCTCGGGCGGTCAGACCTGCGTTGAATCCATCATCGGGTGTTGCGGGCAGTGCCAACAACAGTCCGAATGTTTGGCGGACCAGGATTGTGGGCCTTGCCAACAGTGTATGGCCGGGCTCTGTGTCGATTCCCAGTCCGCCTGTGTCAGTGATTCGGACTGCAACGAGGGCCAGTGGTGCCAGGCGGTTCCCGGCTTCCCGTGCCAGAATGCCTGTGTGGACAATATCGAGAATCCCGATACCGACGAGAAGGACGTCGTGGAGCAGGACGACGCGCTGGAAACCCCGGATTCTTCAGTAAGTGAAGACAACACGGCGCCCAGCGACACGGCGATCCAGTCCGATATCCCGCTGTCGCAAGACTTGGCTCAACCAGAGCCCGATACGACGAATTCCGCCGACCAGCAAGTCGGCAGCGACGTGACGGCGGACACCGGATTGACCGAGGACCTTGGCCCGGCCCCTGACCCTGGCAGCGGTAACGGTAACACCTGCGCCATGGGTCACACTCCGTCCCACACAAGTGGTTTCGCACTGATGTTTGTTGCGTTGCTGCTGCTTGTGGTGCGACGGCTGCACGGCAACCGTGCCTGACCGCAGGCCTGGGTTCCGCAGCACTCTAACTCCCGTTGCGGGACTAAGCGGTACTTGTTCCGGCCGTTCTAAAATCCACCCATCCTGAACCCAAATTCCAGATCCGGCCCCGAGAGCCCTGATGCATCCACCCCATGGGCGGAATCCTCGCCGACCATCACTCTGTACGTGCCACCCACAAACAGGCGGATGCCCCGGTAGAGGTTGGCTTCCAGTTCTGCAAAAGGCTCGATGGCCAGGAAGGTCAGCGACGCCTTCTGGGAGTGATCCTTCTTCAGGACAACCTCGGCACTTCCCGCTCCCACCAGAGTTCCAGCCGTCAAGTGAAGGCGCTCTTGCGGGGAAAAGACCCACCCCACCAAACCGCCGCTGCAGTCCATGGAGACTTCCCGACTCGAGTCATCAGGCACCGAGACTGCGGGCACTACGAAGTTGGCCCCTTGCAACAGCAGATGGTGAAACAGAAGGATTCCACCGGCACCGCCCGGGATGAAAACCACGTTCGAATAACCCAGCGTCGAGATCTTGGTGCCCGGTCCAGCCACGATTCCGAAGAAACTGGGCTCGTCGTAGAACTGTTGCATCTGCCCGCCGTCGGCCTGTGAGCCGGCTTCCTGGGCGCAGACCCCCGTCGGAAACCATGCCACCAGCGCCGCTGCCATCGAGGCCGCCAATAGACCGTTCGAACGACCGTTGATGCCGTTTTTGTGCGTTCTCATCATCCGTCCACCTTCATCCTTCTTCCTTCGTCCTTCTACCTTCGTCCTTCTTGCTTGCTGTTTATGGTTCTCTGTAACTACCGCTCCAAAGCCAACTGCAACTGGTCGCACTGCTCTTGTTCTTCCAGCGCTTCAAAAACCAACAGTGCGGCGTAGGCATCGTTGGCAGCATACAGCAACTGCTTGTCGGTCAAACGTCCCACGGCCCAATTGGAGGTGGTGGTCTTTTTTGATTTGGCGAATCGACGGTTCAGCATGGCGGCCACAGCCGCTCGAGTTCCGATGTTCCCTTTGTAAGCGGTACAGGTAAGGACCGACCCGACGTCGACGACGGCCTTTGGGTAAACCCCGAAGTGGTCTCGTAGGCTGGAAAGGTCCGTCAGCAGGCCGAATCCAACTTTGGCAGTGTTGGTGGACTAAAGGATGCGGCGCACGGCCGGCAGACATCCATCCCGAAAGACCTGAAAGATGACCGCATAATGGGGTGTCGCCAGTTGCACAATATGGGGGCCGCGGCTCTCCAACCCCCGAACAAAACTGGGTTTGGTCTCGGTGTCAAAACCCAGAACCGAGTGGGAGCAGAGTTTGTCTGCGGCAATGCCGAACTCTTGAACCGTCAGGGGCACAAAGATCCGCTCCAGCGGCAATCCCTCGAAGAGTTCCAGGGCCGCCATTTCTTCGGGCGTCGGCAATGTGATCACTGGCATAAAAAAACTCCATCAAAAGAACCGAACCCACGCGGTTTCCGGCGGGCAGTCTACGCCCGGCCTTGCCCCCGTGGCAAGGGTTCCGCCCATTCGGGAACGGAGTTTTCCAAAGCTTGCCAGCACTGCAAGAGCGCTCTGGTCAACCACTCGACGGGGGTTACGCTTCGCTGATCCTTTGCAGAGCCTTTTCGGGCGATAGGACCTGGAAGAGTTGGAAGCGCCGAAAATGGCTGTCCGACGTGACCACAATCTTAACATCGTGCTCCACCATCAAGGCAGCGATGCGGCAGTCGTGCAGGAAACTTCCCGAAGCGTCGGGAACCGACTTGATGACGGCAGACAGCGAATCCATGTGGCGTGTGGTCTCGGTCAACAGGTGTAACGACGGGCAAGACCGAAGCGTCTCGACCATGCCCATCGCCACCGCGATCCCCAGCGGATTTGGGAACACTCGAGGGTGGGTGACCACACGGGTAAATTCGTACAGATTCGTCCAGGTCAGGCACCAAGGTCTGCTGCCCGACAGCAGGCCAGAAAGCAAACTGTTGGCAGCAGCATGCCCAGGAGCATCTCGCATGGTGGCCGTAACCAG
>CAYTWV010000232.1:0-7028 GCA_964442235.1 uncultured Myxococcales bacterium
AAACCGACACAAGCGGAGCGCTCATGATTCGGAAAACGGGGGCCTCGGTATCCAAACCCAGGGCGACGACCCGCTCCCGCAAATCCCGGTTGGTGACCAGACCCACGGGTTCACGACTTTCGGTAGTGACCAAGACCGAGCCGTGGGCCATGCGTTGTGATGCCTGGCGGATGGGGGTGGTCAAGTCACAACTGGCTGTCTGTTGGGCATACCGCCGGACGGGCTCGTTCAGGAACAGCAACGAGGTCTGCAACTCGGAGATCAAGGCGTCCCGATCGGCGTCCTGCAGTTGTTGCTCGGACAGGTCTTCCAGCAGCACATCGCAGAAGCGTGGGGTGCCCAGCTCATCTTTGACCAACACGGCGGTGAGGCGTCCTAAGCCCGTGCTCCCGTCTTTTTTTGCGAACCCAACCGGGCGACTGCGGACGGCCCCTTCCCTGGACAATTCCTGACGTACAAGTCGGCGAAGTTCGGGGTCCACCAAGGCTTCCCAAAGGTCCAGGCGTGCCAGGTCGTCGGAAGGTCCAAACCCCAGGATTTTGAGAAAGGCCGGGTTGGCTTCGATGACTCGGGCCGGTTTGCCCACACTGGAGCGAGCGACTCCCACGTCGATGTTTTCGCGCAACAGTCGATAGCGCTCTTGGCTGTACCCCAATTCGGCTTCCACGGTTCGGTTGGCCGAGAGGTCTCGCACGTTGACGATTGCCCCCACCTGTTCGGCCAATGCGGCTCTGCTGGCCGAGATGATTGCTTCCAGCGGGCTCCCATCCTGGCGTTTCAGCAGGGTCTCTACATGGGGAGGGGCCGCTTCCTGCTTCAAGATGGAATCCAGATAGAGTTGGGCTTCGGATGCCTCTTCGGCAGACAGGAAGAGTTGGCTGAACTGCAACGAGACCAGTTCCTCGGGGGTGTATCCCAGCATGCGCTGCAGCGTCTTGTTGGCAAACGAGCAGTGCCCGTCCAGCACCATCATGGTGCCATCCGAGGCAGCTTCCACCAAGGCCCGGTATCGTTCGTGAGAGGCTCGCAGCGCTTCTTCGGCAGTCAACCGCTGCTTCTCCATTTTGAGGCTTTGCCAGGCCACGAACCCCAGGATTAGGGCGACGATGGCCACAATCAACAGCGAGATCGAGATTAGCCGTTTAGTCCAGAGGGCGATTTCGGCGTTGACGTCGTCGGTGTAGATGCCCGTTCCAATGACCCAGTCCCATTCGGGGAAGGCCATCACAAAGGACTCTTTGGCGACCAGGCGAGAGGGGTCGTCTTTCCATTGCCACACGTAGTCCACATACCCGGAGCCCTGGTCTTTGACCTTGTTCACAAACTCCACAAAGACGGGGTTGCCCAGGGGGTCTCGAAAGTCGGAGACGTCTTTGCCGTTCAGGTCCTCTCGGAAGGGGTGCATGACCATGACGGGTTGTTTGTCGGTGACCCAGAAATAGTCCAGACCCTCGGGGCCGTAGCGCAGATCCCTAAGCCGCATGGCAGCGGCCTTCTGGGCTTCGTCCCGGGTGAGTTTCCCGTCCAGTTCTTCGACTCGGTACTCCTTGACGATGCTGACCGCAGAGTGGGTCAATTCCCGGATCATCTCTCGCTTACGTTCCAGCAGGTTGGTCTCTACGTCGGGGATAATGACGGCAAAGATGAAGCCCACGAACAGCGACATGGCAAGCAGCGTGGGAAGCAGGATGCGAAACAGGTAACGCTTCCATTTGAGTCGCTGGTTTAGCTGGGGCATGACACCTCCGGATGTTGGTGATATGGTTTCACAGCAACGGGCCGTTGTCCAGGGCAGGTTTTGGGGGCGTAATGCTCGAAATCATAGACTTTCTGAGGTCTCAGGTGCCTTGGTGCGCTCTGTCCAGGTCACAACTGGAAGAAGTGGTGCGCCACCTTGAAGTTCATTACTGGCCTCGGGGGACGAATTGGGAGTTTGGCACGCGCGGCTTGGAGGCAGCCGTTTTGTTGGTTCGCAAGGGCGAAGTTGTGGTGCAACGAGACCGGGCCCAGGTTGATGGGAAGTGGGCAGGGGGCCGGGTGCTTGGACCGGGTGGCTCCATGTTTGTGGGTTCCAGGCACGGTGGGCTGGTTCCTCTGGGCGAATTCCAAACGCCAACGGAGACCACAGACTCTTGGATTTTCGAGGCCACGGCCGAGTCGTTGGTTTACGTGCTTCCAAACCGAGCGTATCAGGGTTTTGCTCCGAATTCGGACTTCGTTGGACTCTGGTCCTCTGGTTTTTTGGACCGGGTAGAGGTCAAACGAGAGGCGGATCCGGAGTTGCCATCCCACCGTTTTGTACTTCTTAAAGAGGACGTGACGATTGCCGAAGCGCTGGAGCTACGGCGCCGAACCGGCACCGAGTTTCTGGTGTTACCGGGCAAGCCCTTCCGGGTCCTTGGAGCAGCCGAAATTGCTGCCTGGGTGCAGGAAGCGGCGGTTCCCGAATACGCCTCGGTTAGCGCCATCATGCAACCGATTGTTACCCTTGAGGGGTCTGCTGGATACCTGGAGGTGGCCTTTGCCTTGGGGGTGTCCAAGGCGGGGCTTCTGGGGCTGGTGGCCTCAGATACCCTGGACCGACTGGTGTCGTTGGAGCGGCTGGCGTTGCAGGCGGACTCCAAGAGTGTGCGTGCTGTGCTCCGTTTAGGCAGGCAGATGGACGAAGCTCACGGGCAATGGCTTGCTGTGAGCGAATTGCTGGCCACGGTGGTTTCGGAGAGGCCCGAGGTTGCTCCGGCGGTGGCCACATGGACCCTGGAGACCCTGGCCGCTCGAATTTGCGGGGCTTATGTGCAAGAGAGTGGCCCTGCGCCGGCCCCATACGTGGTGCTGAGCGTTGGGGGGTGGGGGGCCTTGCTGCCGTCGCCGGATCTGGCCCAGGATCATGTGTTGGTGTGGGCAGATACGGTCAAACCCGAGGCCGGGCGCTATTTTCTGGGAATGGGGGAGGCACTGGTACGGGGCTTGGAGGAGGCTGGTTTTGGGCGTACGGGTTCGCCCCACCTGGCTTGCCAGACCCTTTGGTGCAAGCCGATGGGCACCTGGAAGGGGTATGTCTCGGCATGGACGGGGCGCATGGCCCCAGAGGATAACGAGTCTCTGGCGCCCTTCTTGAACCAAAGGCCGCTTGCGGGTGATCTGCGGCTGGCCGGGCAGTTCGCCGACCTGTTCAAGTCGGTCCGCTCATCGCCGGCGTTCAGGCGGGGGTGCCTGGGGCTGCTTTCGTCTACCCGGCCGGGCCTGATTCAATGGTTGAGCAGCGGCAGGGTGGATGACCCCTCCTCGGGGGCGGCCTTGGAGGCCGTGGCGGTGTTGCGCCGGTTGATTTCTGGGCTGGACACCTGGGAGGCGGTTGGTGAACTCTCCCGGGACATGCTGGCGCTGCGGCGTTGGGCCTGGGCCAGAGCGTTCGAGGGCCCGGGGGCCGACTTCAGCTCACCTTCCTGGAACCGCTACCATTTGGTGCTTGGGGTGGAGCGTTTCTTGGAGGAAGCGCAGCGGCTGTCGGTGCAAACTGGCGAAGGGGGGCGGTCGTGAGCAACGCCCCGGCCATGGAGAAGAACTGGCGCCAGGTGGACTGGACGGTTCTGGACTTGGAGACTACCGGAATGGACCCTACTCGGGGCCAGATTCTGTCTATTGGGATTGTGAAGATCCATAAAGGGGCCATTACGCTGAGTGAAGGGTGGCAGAGTCTGGTGGCGTTGCAGGAAGAGGAGCCGTTTGCGGCCCAGGCCGTTCGGGTGCACGGGCTGTTGAAGTCTGACTTGCTGAATGCGCCCAGCCTTCAGGATGTTCTGACTGAACTGGTCAGGCGGGCAGAGGGGACGGTGCTTGTGGCGCACATGGGGCTGATGTTGGACCGGCCCTTTCTGGATGCGGCCATGCAGCGTTGTTTTGGGGTGTTGGCGCCGTCGTGGTGGTTGGACACGGCCCGATTGGCGGCTTGGTTCGATGACAATCGTTCAGTGGACGTGCCCGGTTCAAGGGCGCACGGATTGCAGCGTTTGCCAGACCTTCTGGCTCGATACGGGTTGCCCGCCGGGGCGGAACACGATGCCCTGGGGGATGCGTTATCGGCGGCGCAGTTGTTCCTGGTGCTGGCGAACAAAGCAGAGGCCTTGGGGTACGGCACGGCTCAGCAACTGAGGAAGTTGGGGATGTGAGGGGAGGCTCCCCCAGGGTTCCCCTGCCCGCAGAACATCAATCGGGGCGCGCTCACTCCCTTACGGGGCTGTCGAAATAGTCGGGCCTGCGACCCCTAGTGTGCGCTTTATATGCAGATTTATCAGTTATTGTGGACGTGCTGTTACCCACTCCCTGACGGTCGTGGCACTGATTAGTACACTCCGTCCCCCCAACCAGTGGACCTTTTTCGACGGCCCCTTACGGTCGTGGCACAGACACACCAGGGGACCCAACAATGCTCGTCGCCAGGCGGGGTCGATTAGTACTAGAACAAGAACTGAGTCTGCAAAGTAAACATCTTCTTGTATTCGTTATTGTCGTCGCTAAGGTCGCCCGCCTTGAACATCATGAACTCGCACTTCAAGTTGGCCCCGTGTTTGTTGCCCCACAGGTTGAGCCCGGCGCGGATGGCCTGATAGTCTTGTGCATCGGCCTTGCTAGAGAAGGAGTCGAAGCCCAGGACGGGTTCAAGCCAATTCCATCGGAATCCGGCTTCCAGCAGGAAGCCCGTGCCCGATCCGGCCATCTTGTCGCCGTCGTCATAATAGAGGAAGGTGCCCTGGAAGAGGATTTCCATCTCCTCGCTCAGAGGATATTCCGCAAAGACGTCGCCAGCCACGGCCAGGTGTTTGCCCAATTCGGCCTTCTTCTCCATAAGGTTTCCGGCGCCCAATACCGGGGCTTTGAGCATGATGGAATCGGGAACGAAGTCGACGCCCACGCCAACGGAGACGATGGGGTCTTTGGCGAAGTAGATGCCTTTGGCGAAGAAGTCGGTCTCTTTGCCAAGGATGTTGTAGCGCACGTGACCGGTGATGCGAGGCAGGTCCTCGGGGTTGGAGAGGACGTCTACGGCCGCCGAATCTTTGCCGATGGCCTGGCCCTGGGAACCGCCGAAGACGCCAAGACGATAGTGCAGTTTCTGCTCCAGCGCCCAGCCATAAGCCTGAACGCCCACATCACGCCACACCTTGGTGGAGCCGGTGGGGAACTTGAGCATATCGACGTGATAGTCCAGGCCATTAAGGCCCGTGGCGCCCTGGAAGTTGTGCCGCGTGAAAGGCAGCAGAATGAGGCCCACGGCCAACTGGAACTCCTCCATGATCTTGTAGGCCATGAAGGCGTCCTGGATGTAGAACTGGCCTGCGTAGTTGCCGTTCTTGCCGTAGTTGGTCTGGTCGGTATCCAGGAAGTAGGTCAGGTTTTCGTTGACGGCGCCAAACACCATGATGCGCGCTCGCCGCAGGAAGAAGTCCGTGGAATAGGCATCCCCGGAGGGGGCCATATCCTGGCCCATCTGAAGCTGAGGCTGCACCAGAACGGAGAGGTTGATGTTGCTTTCCTTGGAAATTTCCCACTTGTATGCGAACGCGGGAGTAGCCACCAGAAGAACCAGTGCAAAAGTTAGAATACGAGTCGCTTTCATCTTTTAAGCTCCTTTGTATTATGCACGTTCCGATTCCGGCACAATCTGTCCGGACCCTTCCTTCGTCTGCGTCAGCAGGGACACCACGACCAGCGTGATGAAACTTGCAGGGATGGAGAATAGGCCGGGATTGGCAAACGGGATGGGGGCATCGGTTCTGAGCTTTCCGTACAGTTCATACATGTCCGGAGAGAAGAGAATGATCCCGACAGAGAGTGAGATGCCCACGATAATGGAAGCGACGATGCCTTTGGCGGTGGTCTTCTTCCAGAAGAGCATCATGATGATGGCCGGCAAGTTGGCGGATGCGGCCACCGCAAAAGCCAGGCCCACCAGGAAGGTGACGTTCACCCCCTGGAAGAGAATGCCCAGGATAATGGCGATGACTCCCACAATCAGGGCCGAGATCTTGCCCGCCATGACCTTCTTTTTGTCCGTGAGCTTCATGTTTGCGTAGCGGTCCATCAGGTCATGGGCGACGGCCCCGGATGCTGCCACAATCAGTCCGCTGACCGTTCCCAGCACGGTGGCAAAGGCAATGGCCGAGATGATGGCGAACAGGAAGGTGCCGAAGGAACGAGCCAGCAGTGGCGCTGACATGTTGTTGTCCGCCGGGTTCACCACGCCGTTGGTCATGGCGCCCAGGCCCATGTACAGGGTCAGGACGTAGAAGAACCCGATGGCCGCGATGGCCACGATGGTGCTCTTTCGGGCGGCAGCGGGTGTGGCCACGGTGTAGTAACGAATGAGGATGTGCGGCAGGGCAGCGGTGCCCAGGAAGAGGGCCAGCATCAGCGAGATGAAATCCAGTTTGTCCAGCCAGGTGCCTTCCACCTTGAACTTCTGGCCCGGCTTCATGACCTTGTCGCCGGAAGAGATGGTGGCATGGTAGACGGTCAACTGGTCGCCATCGGCGGCGAACTTGGCCGGCTTCCAGGTGCGAACCTTGGTTTCCGGGGAGTTCATGATTCCCAGGAACTCGAAGGGACCCACGGCACCCGTGGAGGCCTCAGGCCCCGACTTCCCCTCGATCTTATCGAGATTGCCGACCTGGCGCAGTACGCCGCCGGCTTCGCCGTTGACCAGTTTGGAGCCATCGGGCTTCTGCGCAACGTACTGGGTTTCGCCCAGGGTGACGACGCCGTCTTTGACGTCCTTTTTCCACCAGGTAATGGTCTCGCCCTTGGCCAGCTTGACGAAGGTCCCGGTGGGTGTCTCGACTTGGGCCTTGACCACAAACGTGGGGTCGTCCAGCTTCAGTTGCCCATCGGCTTCGGCGCCAACCAGTGTCTGGTAGGCATGGAAGGGAACCTTGCCGCCCTGGTCAGGCTCGGTGGAGAAACCACGGACCAGCAGAGCGACGGTGACGATGAGCGAGAAGATGACCAGAAGGCCACCCTTGAGGAACTGC
>CAYTWV010000233.1:0-6997 GCA_964442235.1 uncultured Myxococcales bacterium
TTGGAGGGGACGAGGACTTCCCCTGGCCCCTTCCTTTTCGCTCTCTCCGGTGGCTACGCCGTGGGATTGCCAATGGGGAAGTGGCGCCTGCCCCTTCCCCAAGCCCCAACCCCGAAGGGAATTGCCACGCCGCCGTTCGCACCCGGGTACACAGCACCCCTTGACTCCGCTCCCCTTCTGGCGCAAAACCACTTCGCTGTTGCACCTGCTTCAGGAGGTTCCCATGAAGTCTGTTCTGGTCGTTGGCGGCGCTGGCTATATCGGCAGTGTCACCGCTGCGTTGTTGGTTGAACAGGGCTGGAACGTCGCCATTGTCGACGACCTCTCCACGGGACACGCCGATGCGGTCCCAGACGGCGCCAGGCTGGTCCAAGTGGACATCCGTGACCGCCATGCCATCCAAGGGGTCATCCAAGCCTTACGCCCCCTTTGCGCCCTTCACTTCGCAGCCCGGACCCTGGTAGGTGACTCCTTCCCCAAAGCCCACGAATACTTCGATGTCAACGTGGGCGGCACGGCCAGTCTGCTGTCCGCACTGGTTTCACAAGGATGCCGAAAGATCGTCTTTTCCTCCTCGTGCACCGTCTACGGTTACCCCGACAGCGTACCCATCGACGAGACTGCAGTGATCAAGCCCGCCATCAGCCCCTACGGCCAAACGAAACAGATGAACGAGACCACGCTGGAGTGGCTGCGCCAACACAATGGCCTCTCTTACAGCTCACTCCGATACTTCAATGCGGCCGGAGCCTGGCAAGGCCGCGGTGAGGACCACCGCCCCGAAAGCCACCTGATTCCCCTTTGCGTGGATGCCGCATTGGGCCTGCGTCCGGAATTGAAACTCTTTGGCACCGACTACCCCACTCCAGATGGCACCTGCATCCTAGACTACATCCACATTCGAGACCTGGCCGATGCCCACGTCGCTGCCTGCCAGTGGCTTTTGGACCACCCCGACGGCTCCAGTCTGTTATGCAATTTGGGAACGGGTACGGGCAGCTCGAATATGCAGATCATGCAGGCCGTGGAACGGGTTTCGGGACACAAGGTGCCCTACACCGCCGTAGAACGCCGCCCCGGAGACCCGCCCGCACTGGTAGCCTCCAACGCCAAAGCCCGACGTGTTTTGAACTGGAATCCGACCCACTCTGATTTGGATGAAGTTGTGCGCACTGCCTGGGAGTGGCGCTCGGCACTCCCCAACGGATATCTCCGATAGCCCTACTCTTCCAATCCCCGAGTCCGGCTTCGCATCCTGGCCAGACTGGCCGTCAACCCGATCAACGTCGCTACCGTGGAGACGATGGTCACCACCCCCGTGCTGGGCACCACACCCACCAGACCCGACACCATCGCCACGGCCAGCGGCACCGTCGCCAGCATCAACACCAACCCCAAACTGAAGGTCACGGCCAGTCGCTCTCTTGGGTAGAGCAGATGCCCCCAAATGGACGCCGGTAAGGCTACCAGATAGGCCAACTGCAACAGATCCAACAGCGGAGTCTCCCAACTCATGCCCAAGGCCTCCAAATCTCACTTACCGGTTGTGGTACACACACCACGTCAACCCGGATCCCTGCGGCCGATCGACCACCAAAAAAAGTCTGACCGGCCGGCCAGCGCCCCGGGGGCAAGGCGGCCGGCAGGGGCGGCGGCGCAGTCGTACGCATCGGTACTTCGAGCACGACGCCCCACGGCCAACGCAGCCCCCGGGGATGATCGCCGGCCGAGCTGACCGCGTCTAGTCCCCCATAGGCTTCGCCCACCCGCATGGCATCAATCGGCGCGCCCACTCCCTTACGGCCTGTCCCGAGCAACGTCGAGGGGTCGTGGCACAGACACACCAAGTCACCCCACAAAACACGGCGGCATCCAGGGTCGATTCGTACTAATGTTTGGGTTCGAAGTCCCCAAAATGCTTCTTCTCCGCTTTCTCATAGTGATCGATGATGTTGCGCACATAGTTGCGCTTCTCGATGTACGACCCTGGGAAAAAGCTTCGCTTGAACCCGTAAATGACCGTGTTCTTCAATTCCCGGCGGTCCATCTTGAAGGTCGTTGCCGCCAGATACAACTCGTCGGTCATCGTCGTGTTCGAAACGGTCCGGTTGTCCGTGCAAATCGCCGTCGAAAGCCGATTCATCCGCATCAGCCGGAAGCTGTGGTTCTTCAAATCCGTGATGCGCGGATTGGTCTGCATGTTCGACGTCAGGCAGACCTCGATGGTGATGCGCCGGTCCGCAATGTACTGAGCCAGATTCTGCACGTACCGATTCGGGTCCCCGATGGCCTTGTTCACGATACTTTCGTGGTCAAACAGGTAATACCCATGGCCAATTCGGTCGGCCTTCAGGTCCGTAATGGCCTGAAAAATGGACTCGGGACCAAACGCCTCACCCGCATGAACCGTCTTCTTCAAGAAGTGGCGATGTGCATAATCAAACGCTTCCTGATGATGCTCCGCAGGATACCCCGCCTCTTCTCCGGCCAGATCGAAGCCCACGATGGGCAACCCCAACTCGTCTCGGATATGGACCGTGCCTCGGGCCAACTCCAACGACGCCACCGGGAACAACTCTCGGTTCCCCGAGTAAGGATGAACATCGTACAGCTTCCGATAGTACGACGAAAACTCGGGCGCAAAACGCCGCATCGCACACACGATCAACCCATACTCAAACGGAGGCTTGTCGTCGTTCATCACTTCGGTCCGCAGGTTGTACTCCTGCCGGGCCCGAGCCATTCCCTTGTTGATGGCCACCAGCACCGTCTCCATGTTCATCTTGTCGTTGATGTGAAGCTGCGGTGCGAAACGAACCTCGACGTAAACGGTCCCCTCGTTGATGTTGTCCCAGGCAAACTCGTATGCAATTTGCTCCAGGGCCTCGGGATCCTGGGTCACTGCGCCCGTAAAGAAGAATCCGTACAGGTACTCTTTAAGGCTCCCATACTGATCCTTGAACACCAGTTCACGCAGCCCCTCCACCGTGTAGGAAGGCAACGAAACCCTGCGTGACTTTGCCAGCTCAATAAGGCTCTCTAAACGAATGGAACCATCAAGGTGAACATGCAAATCGGATTTGGGACAATCTTTGATGAACTCTTTTGTGTATGCGAGTTCCTCTGACTTCTTTTGAAGTGTCATAATCTACTCCTGCTTCTAGAATGAGTCGTCGTTGAATACCGGATTTGTCTCTCGCTCTATGCCTATGGTCGTCTCGGGACCGTGCCCCGGAATGACCCTCGTGTCGTCTTCAAATTCCATCAGGGACTCCAACGATCGAATCAACTGCTCGGTGTTACCCCCGGGAAGGTCCGTTCGCCCCACCGCCCCCGCAAACAGCGTGTCACCACTTAACATCAATTTCGGCTGGGTCGGAAACAGGATGCAACAGCTGCCCGGAGAGTGCCCCGGTGTGTGGTGGACCTGGAACGACAACGTCCCATACCGATACACCTTGTGCTCTTGCAGTGGCAAACCCAAGACCGGAGCCTTCGTCACCGGAAACCCCAGCATACGCTGCTGCCAAGCCACCTGCTGCACCATTTCATGGTCAGCCTGGTGCATCAAAATGGGAATCCCACCCAACCGCAGCTTCAGATCCTGAGCCCCATTTATGTGATCAAGATGCCCATGGGTCAGCAAAATGGCGTGAACCGTAAGCCCACCCTCTTCTACCACTCGCATGATGTCGTCCACGTCCCCACCAGGGCCGACGACCAGTGCACCCGCACTCTCCTCATCCCACACGATCACGCAATTGGCTTGGAAAAGGGTGACTGGAATTACTGCAGTTTCAATCTTTGCCATTCTCTCTCCCGGCTTTTCGGGTTGTCGACATTATAGGAACGACCCCGTGGTCGTCCAGTCAAAACACCCGACCTTGCCTCGCCCCCCGGCACCATCCCCAGCAGCAGTCCCTTCAAAACAAAGAACCGGTCCCCCGCTATAAGATGTAACGCCCCATATCCAGATCCTCGATCAGGTTCCCCAACCGGCGGATCACTTCGTCCCGCCCAAAGGGAATCTGGGCCCCACGAATCTCGGGGGCTTCAAACGAGATCTCCTCTAAGAGCTTCTCCATCAGAGTGTACAAACGCCGTGCACCAATATTTTCCATTCGCTCGTTGGCTTGTACTGCCATCTCTGCCAATGCTTTCACGGCATCCGGCAGAAACTGGATGGTCACGCCCTCGGTCCCCATCAGCGCCGTGTACTGGCGCACCAGGCAGTTGTCCGGTTCGGTCAATATCCGCTCGAAATCCTCCACCGTCAAAGCCTGAAGCTCCACCCGAATGGGGAAGCGCCCCTGCAACTCGGGGATCAGATCACTGGGCTTCGACACACTGAACGCCCCTGCCGCAATGAACAAGATATGGTCCGTCTTGATGGGGCCGTACTTCGTTGAAACCGTCGTCCCTTCCACGATGGGCAACAGGTCCCGCTGCACCCCCTCACGGCTGACATCGGGGCCATGCCCCTTCTCTTTGCCCGCAATCTTGTCGATTTCATCCAAGAATACGATGCCCGTCTGCTCTACCCGGCGCCGGGCTTCCTCGACCACGGCGTCATTGTCCACAAGCCGCCCGGCCTCCTCTTCCTCCAGCAGTTCCATGGCATCCTTGACCTTGGCACTCTTCTGCTTCTTCTTCTGAGGAAACATGTTCCCCATCATGTCTCGAAGCTGGATGCCCATCTGCTCCATGCCGGCCCCGTTGAACATCTCCATCATGGGCATGCCCGAGCGCTCTTTGACCGAGATTTCCACTTCCTGATCATCCAACAATCCCGACTTGAGCTGCCCCCGCAACTTCGCCTTGCGCCTGCTGGTGGCATCATCGCCTTCGGGCACCTCTTCATAGCTGGGCCGACGCATCAGCATCTCCAGCACCCGATTCTCGGCAGCCTCTCTAGCCTTGTTCCGAACCCTCTCTTCCTCTTCTTTGCGCACCAGCGCCACCGAGGTCTCCATCAAGTCCCGGATGATGCTGTCCACATCCCGGCCCACATAACCCACCTCGGTGAACTTCGAGGCCTCAATCTTCAAGAACGGCAAATTCGCCAGCTTGGCCAATCGCCTGGCAATTTCGGTTTTTCCCACACCCGTGGGCCCGATCATGATGATGTTCTTGGGCATGATCTCTTCGGCCAGATCATCCGGAAGCATCTTGCGCCGCCATCGATTACGAAGGGCAATGGCCACGGCCTTCTTGGCCTCTTTCTGACCCACGATATAGCGGTCCAGATATCGAACGATTTCCCGAGGGGTCCACTCGGCTTCCCGCACGGCCAAAGACCGGTCCGCATCACGCAGCGCACTCATGACTGAGCCTCCGATATCTCCAGCAATTCCACGCTGAAGTGATTGTTGGTATAGATGCACATATTGGCCGCAATCTCCATGGACTTGCGGGCGATTTCCTCGGCTCCCAACACAGTGGACTCCGCCAAAGCCCGGCCTGCTGCAGTCGCATACGGTCCCCCCGACCCGATGGCCGCAACCCTGCCCTCGGGCTCGATGATGTCCCCCGTCCCCGTAATTAGCAGCGTCTTGTCTTTGTCAGCCACAAGTAACAACGCCTCCAGCCGACGTAACACCCGATCCGTTCGCCAATCCTTGGCCAACTCCACCGCTGCCCGCATCAGATTGCCGTTGTAGTCCTTAAGCCGCTGCTCGAACTTCTCGAACAACGAAAGCGCATCGGCCGTTGAGCCCGCAAACCCGGCCAACACCTTGCCGCCATACAGCCGCCTCACCTTCTTGGCCGTTCCCTTCAGCACAGTCTCGCCCAGGGTCACCTGGCCGTCGGACATCAACACCACCATGTGGGCATCCCGCACCGCAAGCACCGTTGTCGCTCGAATCTCCGGTATCACGTCTCCTCCTCTCGTGGATGGGCCTTATGGTAGGCCTCCATGATGGTTTTCATATCTAAATGGGTGTACTTCTGCGTGGTCGAGAGGCTGGCATGACCCAGCAATTCCTGGATGGCTCGAATGTCGGCCCCCTCTTCCAGCATGTGGGTCGCAAACGAATGCCGCAACGTGTGTGGATGCGCAGGTTTGCCCACTCGGGTTGCCCACCGGTCCAACACGTCCCGCACCGAACGAGGCGAAAGACGCCCTCCCTTGCGCCCAAAAAACAGAGCCTTGGGGTCACGTCTTTTTAGCCACTTGGGCCGCTCGGCCAGATACTCGGCCAACGAATCCGCGGCCGGGCCTCCAAAAAACACCACACGCTCTTTGCGACCCTTGCCCGATCGGATGCGGGCCTGTTTGTGCGTCAAATCCACATCATCCACGTCCAGCGCCGCCAACTCCGAAACTCGCATGCCGGTTGCATACAGCAGTTCAAACAGCGCCTGGTCTCGCTTCCGATCCTCGGCCTTGCTGCACTCTGACGCCTCCAGCAGATTCTGGGCCTCCCGCTGAGACAGCACGTCGGGAAGCACCAACGGCAATCTGGTGCTGGCCAGCCCCGAGGCCGGATTCTCCTGCACCCAGCCCTCTCGCTGAAGGTATCGATAAAACGTCTTCAGGGCCGCCTTGCGCCGCATCACCGTGGTCGCCTTGCAGCGGGTCGCCTCGGTGGTCACAAACTCCCGGATCATCTTGCGGCTGGCCCCCAGAAACGAAGACCGACGTTTGCCCAGAAAGGCCAACAACAACTCCAGGTCGATTCGGTAGTTCCGCAAGGTATGGGGCGAAAAATTCCGCTCGGCCCTCAGGTAGACCAGAAAACGCTCCAGCAGTTCGATATTGTCGGGCGCCAACCTGCCCTCCTACGGCCACTTCGCAACATAAGACGGGTTTCGATGGTTCGCAAGGTATGCGCGTTACGGTAAGGGTCGCGTCAGCCCTTCGGCTGCATTTTAAGGGTAGCCTTACCGCATACCCCCGGAGGCGGAAGCGGCTCCCCCAGCTTGCCTGGGTGCGGGGGGGGCGCGCCGTGAGCGAGCGTCAGCGAGTCGAACGGCTGACCCGACCATTATCGAT
>CAYTWV010000234.1:0-6992 GCA_964442235.1 uncultured Myxococcales bacterium
GCTCCCGATGCTTGTCTGGGGCTCAGCAGGGATCTTTGGAGGTCTTGGTATTGCCATCGCTCCTCTCACGGTTGCCTGGTGCTGGCTCAACCGACAGCAGACCATTCTCTTTAGCTTTATCTTTCCCGTCCCCGCACTCGCCATCGCCGCGATCACAGCGGGCATGGCCTACTTTGAGACCTCGCAGTCTCTTCGAAGCCCCTGGACGGGATTGGTCGGGCTCAGCGGCTGCGCGGCAGCCTGGTGGTGGGTTCGAGGCGGGCGCGAGTGGAGCGAGGCGCACTTCGGAAAAAAGAAGAAAGATGCGCCTAATCTTCGGTTTGCGGATCTTGATAAAGACATCCGTGGCGGCAAGCAGCCACGCAGTAACCCGCTCCAGAAAGCTCGCGACGAGCGCAAGCGAAAAGAGCGCGATGATAAGATCGCGGAGATGTTCCGCAACTCCGGCTTTAAGGATGACGACTAGATGGGGTTGACGCGACGTTTGGCGGCGGTGGCAGTACGGTGCAGCTTTTCCAGAAGTCCCTGGAGTGATCCCACTCGGGCTTTCTTCCCAGAACGAGATGTCCGGGCCTGTGCCCCGGGCCCCAGTCCAACAGCGAGTGTGACAGTGAATCTGGACCGAGCTCTTCTGAAACGTTTCCTGAAATTTGCGGTGGTGGGTGGTTCGGGGGTGTTTGTCAATCTGGGCATCTACTTCCTGCTGACCCGGCCCACGGGGCTGGTGGATAGTCTGTGGGGGCGAAACCTTGCCTATGCCCTCTCGGTGGAGCTTTCCATCCTTTCGAACTTTCTGCTGAACGATCGCTGGACCTTTCGAGATCGCTGCGAAGGGGTCGCCTTCCGCCACCGATTCCTGCGATTCCATGTGGTCAGCGCCGTGGGATTCCTGATCAATTGGGGCGTCTTTGCCATGCTGAACTGGGCCGTAGAGCATGGCTCGGTGCAGTTGCTGGGGTCCATTCAGCTATTTGGAAAACCGCAGAATCTGGACGACATGTTGGCGGCCATGATCGGTATCGGGGCTGCTTTGTCGTGGAATTTTGCGGCGAATCTGCTTTGGACCTGGGGGCATCCCACTGACATCAAGAAGTGAATCGGGTGCTGCGTCTGGGGCCTGCGATCTACTGGCCTGCGATCTACTGGCCTGCGATCTTCACGCTGGAATAAAGCTTCTCGGTATCGCCCTCATAGGGTGGAACCTGCAGATTGGGCAGTTCCGACACCACACACATTCGGATGTCCGTAAGTGGCCCATCGGGGTCAAGCTGGATTTGCAGGCTGTCCAACCGGCCGTCGGGGTTCAGGCGCACGCTGGCCATCACCGTGGCCGACCCTTGATAGTCGGCCCCTTTGTAGGCGCTTCGTGCGCAGGCCCCGACTGTTTTGTCGAATCGCTTCTGAGCGGTGCTTTTTGAGGATCCCGAGCCCGCTTCCACGCCGACTCCCTCGTCCGAGAAGTCCAATACGCTCTCATCACTTCCCGCTTCGGTGCCAGCGGTGCCCCCTTCGCCTTTCTTCTTCCGAACGATCTTCTTCTTGGGATCCGCTGCCTCCTCGGCGACCTTCTTGCGTTTGGCCAGGTCCACTTGACCCGCCGTTGCAAGCTGATTTTCGTTCTTCAGCTTCTGCTTCAAATAGTCGTCCAGTTCGCCTTCCGAAGGCTGGATGGCCCGCTCCACCACGTCGGTATCCAGGGCGACCATGGGGCCGGAACTGATGGAGCCAGACTTCGCAAAGGTGGGGTCCACGTTGGTGGGTACAACGATGGCCTGGGGCCGCTCGTCCAGATCCTTCTTTGGGTCGGGCCAGAACAAGGCGGCGACGATACCCCCAATGACCAGGGGAATTCCTACGGAGAACCCAATGATCAAGGGGCGATTGTGCGACGCCATCTTGCGTGTGGAGGCTTCAAACTCCTCGTCCGCTTTCTTAAGCTCGTCCTGCTTGGCCACAATGGCCAGATACTCGGCAAACACCTTGATCTCGGACAAGTTGCCACGGCGGCCGCTTTGCAGCTCACAAAGGGGCGTGTCGCCCGCGACGATGTGATCGTCCATGGCCTTGAGCAGTTCGGATGCCGTCAGGGGGCCGTACTCGACGCCACCCTTCACGTACAGCCACCGGGTGTCTCGTTCGAACTTGTGCGGAAGCTTAAATTGCATGTGTCACCTGTGGGCGGGGGGCTTGGGCCTACCCAGTCCCCAGCTTTTACACCGTCCCCGTTCCACCCGTCAAGGCGACAAGAAAACATTGACTCAGGCGGGGCTTGGTGGTATCCATACCCAGCTTTTTTTCCGTGTGGAGGCATCATGGCGAATCATCCGTCAGCCATCAAGCGTCATCGTCAGAGCCTGAAGAAGGCTCTTCGTAACAGTCACTACAAGAGCACCGCCAAAACGGCAGTGAAGAAGGCTCTTGCTGCCGCCGAGAAGAAGTCTCAGGACGCGGTAGAACTGCTCAAGAAGGCCATCTCGACCGTCGACGGCGTCAAGGGCAAGGGGATCTTCCCTGCCAATCGCGCCGGCCGGTACGTCTCGGCTCTCGCAGTGAAGCTTTCCGAGCTCACCGCGAAGAAGTAGGTTCACTCCTCCTGTCCCGTCTTCTCCTGGTTTTCCCCCAGGTATTGGCGCTTCCACAGGACTCGTGACCGAAGGTCTGCGATCGCTTCCAGGATTCCTGGAGTGAAGCACAGCCCTTCGGTACCGGTAAGGTCTGTGGACTCCTGCTCCAGGCGCTTCAGGATCCTCTCGGCATCGGCTATTTGCTCACGCATCGTGGCGACAGTGGCCGTTTTCAGCCCAAGATCTACGTACAGTGAACAGGCTTGCGCTCGGTCCAACACCGGGTGCTTCCAGGTCAACACCTCCTGCTGCCAAGCCTCTTGTCCCTGCTCCAACCACGGCAGCAATACGGCCAGGGCCTGATTCTCCCAGGCCAGCTTCCCTAAAAGTTTCTGGGCCATTACCAGCCGTTCGATCAACGGCAACAGTGCGCTTTGCGATGCCAATTCGCCCGCAATGGTCTCGAATTCGTCGTCCAGAACCGGGGCTACCAACAGCCGCCGAAGCGACAGGCGGGCGGGCCTTGAGGCCAACGCAAGGCGCCAGGCCAGTTCGGTCCCCAGCAAGCGGCGGGCGGCCGAATCTTGCGCCAGTTCCTGATACCCCTTCAGGGCATCCTGGCCCCGGCCAAGCAACCAGCGCACGTCCAGATCCCACAACAACAGCGAGATCTCCATGCTTCGGTTTGCCTTGGATACATCAATGCCGGGGTCGACCCCCAGGATTTCCCGGGCGCTAGCCGCATCGCCAAGCGCCAGCAGCAGCCGCCCAAGCTCTTTGCCCATCCTGGGGTCCCCGTCCGTCATCACCAACGCACGCCGTGCCAACGCCAGCGCATCGTCCCCGCGCTTGGCACGAATGGCCGCACCCACCTCTTGCAGGCAGCGCGCCCCGGCATCGGCACAGGTCTTTTCGAATACCGCCGGTTAAGTCAAGAGGCACGCCGCAAACAGACGGTCCTCTTCGGAAACCGGCACCTCGTCCAGGAAGGCGTTCCACTCTTGAAGCAACTGTCCCACATCCTTGCCGTAGGCCTGCTGGAACTCCTGTCCCCCGTACAGACCCAAAAAGGGGCCGGGGCCATCACGTTCCAACAGAAAGCGGATGAACGAGCCCGATGCCGTGTAGGCCAGCGCTCCCGATTGCCCCCAGAACGAAAGCCCCGAGAGCATCGATTCCATATTCGGCAAACGCCCGATCTCCCGCATGGCCTTTGCCCAGCCATGGGTAGTCAACGTGCCGCTGCCTCGCTCTACGGCCGTGGCAGCACCTTCCAGAACCCCGGGCATAGGAATCAAGCCCCAGGTGCTGGGAACAGCCAGCAAGGTCGGGCTGTGTTCGGCCAACAGCACATGGGCCAGTTCGTGAGCAATCAGGGACTCGGTGGGACGCTGGGAATGCAGGTGAATTTCACGCCGCCACGGCTTCGAGATCGTGGTCTTGCCCGCTCCCATGATGGATTCTTTCTGGGCAGGCGACTCATAGACATACACATCCAAGGGCAGATCGGGGGGAACGATGCCCAGGAACTGCTGCTGTTGCCAAAGCCGAAACTCCAGGTCCTCGGCCAACCGATCGGCAACCTTCTGGGCTTTACCCCCCGGGGTGGTCCAGACGGCAAAATGCGCCGATTGGGTCTTGTGGGTCAGGGTCGCTGCCAGTGGAATCCCACTGGCCGTAAAACGCAGCCACGGAGAGGCAATCAGAAGAAGGCCCGCAGCGGCCAGCGCCACCCACTTGGTGAACGAGGCAAACCAGGGGCGTCCCCAGATGACCAGGGCGCCGACCCACATCAGATCTTTAAGCCTCAGCCACAGATAGGGGCCCGTAACCCGAACGGCTTCGTCATAGATGGCGCCATGGTACATCCCAAACAGCCAGCCATAAAAGCGCACGCTGGGGGTGAAATAGAACTCGGCCACGGCCAGGGCCACGTCGCCCACAACCAGCAGAAGAATCAGGCCCGCTTTGGCCCACCATCGGGGCACCCATCGCTGTAAGGCCTGTCCCGCAGCCAACCCGCACGCTCCCGAAAACAGCGGCCCAAGAACCAGAAACCCCAGTCCATAGACCGGCTCACAGATGTGGCCCAGAACCGAACTTAACGCCGGGATGACCAGCGTGGCGCTCCAGGTCGCCAGCAGCGTGACCCAGGGGCGTACGGGGAAGGAATCCGGTTCGTCTTGATGGGAAAAGGCACCCACGATCAGGAACAACACCGCTAAAGCGGGTGCCAGCACCAGCGAAAGGGGATAGTCCAGAGCCGTGGTAACCGGGATTGCGGCACAAAGGGCCCCGCCCGCCAGTCCCAGCACGGGCAGGATCAACTTCCATGGCCCGAGCAACCAGGCTCGCAACGAACTCATGGAGCGGGAAGCCGGAAGAGCGGGTCAATGTCCACGGGCAACGCCACCAGGCGTTCCAGCGCCTTGGCCATGCCCTCACCCACGGTGCCGTGGGTCTCCAGGAAGGCTTTGCACTTCTCGTAGCTGCCTTCGGCCTGGATGTTCAGGATGTCGCCGGCCAGATCCTTGACCGCCTGGACAAACAGGGCGTCATCATAGGTCACCAGGCCTGCCGCATCGAACGCCAGGGCCTTCTTGCCAAGCAGATAGTTGAAGATCACCAGATTGCCCTTGCCATGGGCTTCGTGGGTGCCAAACCGAGTGGAACGGAAGATGCTGGCCACGAAGGTCACGATGAAGACCTTGCGGGCCTCCTCTTTGCTAAGCATCTTCTTGGGGATGGCCTTCCCCTCGGCGTCACGCTGCGGAATCTCCAGAACGCCCTGGTCAATCAAATAGAAGGCGTTGTACAGGCCAAGCGTGTCGGCTTTGGCCTCTTCCAGGTGCGAGTAAAACTCTTTCAGGGCCAGATTCACGCTGGTCTTTTGGCCCTCCACTTCGATGTTCCCCGGTCCAAGACCGTGGCTGATCTCATGGACCAGCGTGTGGGCGAAGAACGCATCGAAGTTAACAAATGGCACCAATTCGGGGGCCATCACTCGTTTGGCGATGGGCGTCAAAATCCGGTCGAACTTGGCCTTCATGATGTTTCGCAGCATGACCTTCTTGCTGCCTTTTTTCTCTCGGACCCGCTCGTCGTTGGGCAGGTTGAAGGCGATGGTCTGCACCCCGGCCCGGGTGTCGCCGGCCGTCAGCAGAATGTCCACCACAACCATGGGGGAACTTTTGCCTCGCTCGAAGTTCTTTCGTTCGTCGGCGATGGGCAGGTTCTTCTCCATCTTGTCCAGCCAGGACTCGAAGACCTTAAGCTTCTTGCTGGCCTCGTCGTCTCGAATCGTCAAGAAACACTCAAATGCTGCCTTATAACCGAACAACTCGTCTTCGTATACTTCGTACGGTCCAATGGTTAATTCAACTTTAGAGTCCAGATCCATCCAGTCCATGTCCGATGCAAAATAGTCGTTAGACAGGAAGGCATCGGCTCGGGATTTCAGGTATTTGGCCAATGAGGCGTTCTTGGTCTTTTCTGCGGCCTGCCGCAGCAGCGTCGCCATGGCCTGCAGGTCACCGGAATAGGCTTCCGAGTATGGCACGGCCACCAGCTTCCCCTCTTTGCGGGCAATAAGGGTGAAGTTGCTCTTGAAAGCCTCGGCATCGGCGGGGTTATCGACCAGATGTTTCTCGAACTCTTCTTTGGTCATGTCCACCGGATAATAGCCCGCCCCTTTGGGTTTGTTTTGCTCGCCCAAGAAGGGTTCGTTGCCGCCCAGCCGGTCATAGGCACCGTAGTTGGACAGCAGGAATCGGAACAGAGTGCGACCCTCGACAGCCGTAGCCTGGCCCAGCAAGTCACGCCACTTCAGACCTTCATGGGAAGCCTGCTTCCAGAAGATGTCGTCGGCAATACGGCAGGCGTGAATCAGCGGCTTCAAGACGGCTTTTTCGTCGTCGGAAAGGCCCTCTTCGTCCCACAACAACTGCGCTGGGGCAAACTTCTTCTGGCGTTTCTGGACATCGGGAATGGCCATATGTGGGAAGGGGGCATTGGGGTCCGTGGGAATCTCGAAAGGCTTCTTCACGGCGTCCTCCTTGGCAGTGACCACGTCGGCAGCGGGTGGGGTCGGCGGAGTCACATCAGCGGTTTGGGGTTTGACATCGGCCACGGGAACCGGCGGTGCTTCGGCGGGCTTGATATCGGCCACAACCTTAACGTCGGCTTGGGCCTTAACGTCCGGGGCAGGCGGCTGCGTGGGCTGTTCGGCTTTGACCTGCACCTTCTGCGCTTCGTCAGCCGCCTGGGCCTTGGGTTGAGACTCGGAAGAGGCGGGGGCCTTTTGTGTGCAGCCCAACGCAACCGAAAGGGACAAGAGGCCTAGAAAAAGTGCAGATCGCATGGAACCCTCCCATTGACTTGTTGGGTGTAACACTGCCTGCGATCTGAGTCAATCGCCCCCGTTGATGG
>CAYTWV010000235.1:0-6971 GCA_964442235.1 uncultured Myxococcales bacterium
TCACCGCGTGCAGGTAGGGTCTCCCCCGGTGGACGTGGCCGAGTTGGTGCACCGGCTTGCCGAGGGTCGAGACGAGGCAATCGATATCTTGGCCGACGTCTCGGAGGTGGCCCGAGCCAAGGAGACCGCTCCGGAAGCCTTGGCGTCGCTGCTGGACCGAGTGGCCCGTTATGGGACGGTCCTGTCGGGGCTTGCGCTGCAGATGGAGCATTCGGGGGAGTTAAAGGGCGAGGACGTCCGCCGAGTGGCCGGTCTGGGGGTCTCGGTGGATGGTCGAGTCACGCAGGTGACCGGGGAGCGATCGAACTATATGCGTAGGCAGGCGATGGAGGAGTTGGTCCGAGAGCTTCAGTCCCATGTCTGGGTATTGGACGGGCTGGCCGATAAGTTGCTAAGGGAGCACTTGTTTCATCTGTCGGGGCGATTGCTGGCCGAGTTGAACCGGGTTCAGGCCGTGGGCCGAGAGACGGCGTTGGATGGGGCCGGAAAAGAGGCGTATGGCCGCGGGTTGCGAAAAATGCAGCGGCTTGCCCTTCGATTGCAGGAGTTCAGCGACTCGGTTCATCCCCGAATTCCGATTCTGTTCCACTCGATTCTAGAGTCACCCGAGCAGAATCGGCTGTTGCAGATCGCTGCGCTTGCGGGCGAATTGTCCGAAGGTCGGCTTTCGGACGGCGAACGGGGCAAGCAGGCGCTGGATGCCCTGTCGGTAGCCGTTGAAGCGCTGGCCCAGAATCTTGAAGGGGCGTACGCACAAAGCGTGAATCGGCTCTCTACGACATTCCGGACGGCTCAAACCGAGTTGGTGGACGCTGTTTTGAAGATGCGCAAGACCTCGGGCGAGTTGAAGACGGGCCTGGACGCACTTCTGAAGGATCTTGAAACGGAAACGGCCCAGTATTTTCGGCGCAGCGGGGCCATGGTTAAGGTGCAGCGGTTGGCGCTGGACATCAAAGAGTTGGCCAAAGCGGCCCGGCGAATTCGCACCGATGTGTTTGTCCCAGTGGATCGAAAGCAGGTGGGACAGTTTAACGAAGGGCTGCGCCGGCTGGCCGAGCAACTCTCGTTGTTGCGCCTGGACGAGTCGCTGACTACGGTGGATGAACTGGCGGCATTGGCCCAGGCCATGGACTTTTCGCTTCAGCTTTCCATCGATTACAGCCAGGAAGCGAATCGAGTCGACGAGTGTCGGCAGGAGCAGGCCCAGATGAAAGGCTTCCGCCGAGACTTGGAGGAGCTGGAGAGGCGAATTCAGGAGATCCGCCCCGAGCGGGATGCCTTGGATGCCTTGGATGCCGAGCGGCTGCTTGCCTTGTCTCAGGCGCTTGAGGCGTTACTTCTAGAGGGAAACCGCGTTCGCGAACGCATTACGGAACAGCAGAAAATGTTTCCCATCTTCTTTGACCGGATGGTTCCGCTTGCAGATAGGGTCGCCGAGGCGCTGACGCAGGCCAAGGAGAAATGGACTGCGCTGATGTTCGAGGACACGGCAGAGATGCTTACGTTTGGGGACGAAGGGTTGACGCGCTTGCTGGACTTACTCCAGCGAGTGCCGGAAGAGGGCGGGGCTTCAAGTGTGCTACAAGCTGGGGGCACGGTGCCTCGCCTGGATATTCAGGGCAAAGGGCGAATTCGAGAAATGGAAAAACTGAAGACCTTTCTGGAGATGGCTCCCAAGGTTTCGGAGAGGAGTGAATGGCGGGGCGTGGTCGACGCATATTACCAGCAACTCTCGCAATAGCGGGGCTTTGTGCTGGGTTGCTGGGGGCGGTTTCACCTGCGGGTGCAGCCGAATTGCCCTGGGGTGTGCGAGCCTATTTGGAGGTCACGGGATTTCTGTTCGAGCGGGCGCTGGACTACTCGGTGGGCCGGTGGGATGCGGATGCGGCCGAAGGGATCTCCAAGGCCCAGTGGCGCAAAGAGAGAGCGGCTTTGGCGTCGGGGGTTTCGGCGTTTTTGCGAGGGGATTATCCCACGGCGCAGGATTTGTTGGCGGGACCCAGGCAGAGTGCCGACGAGCGGGTTGCGGCCCGTGCGACCCGAATGGCGGACCTGGCCTCGATTTGGGCACAAACGTTGGGGCCTTTGGCTGTTCTGGACACGGGGGATGCCCTGCTGCAATTGCGGGTTCCCGCAGGCCAAGAGGAGTGGGGCAAGCAGGCCTTACCCTACATTCGCCAGTGGGTGGCCGCATACCGGGCCCTGCATCCCATGGCCGCTTCCCAGCCGGTTCGCCTTGATTTCCTGAGTCGCACGGAAGACCTGGCCGCGTTGATGCAGGTGGAGAGCCGACTGTTGGAAAAGAGCGGCACTGTAGCCAGCACCTTGTATGGGCACATTCTGCTGATGAGTCCGGCGTCGTTTCCCAACGGATATTTCTGGCCCCGGGTTCTGTGTCACGAGATGGTCCACTGGATCTTGCACCGAGCGGTGGGAGTGGCCCTTCCCCTGGTCTTGGAGGAGGGAATCGCAACGTGGCTGGAGGAGTGGGGACTGAAGGGGAAGGTTCGGGCCATCTCGATTCAGGAGCGAGCGTTGTTGGCTCTGGTCCCATCTGGTTTGGCGGCGGAGATGGAGCAAGCCAACCGGCCATTCTTTCAGGCAGATTCGGCAGCGTCGGCACGAATGCGCTTCATGCTGGCCTGGTGGCGAGTGCGGTCAGAGTCCAAGGATGCTTCGCCTCAGGAGCTGTTCTCCAGGATGACTTCCGGGCCAACCGTGCGCTTTGTCCTTCGCCAGTCGGACCTGGCAGAATTGCTGGCCCACGCCAAAGAAGAGACCCCGTCCAGGGCCGCCGTTCCCAAAGAGGGCCCCGTTGCGCTGGCATACGCCTTCTACCCCGAATTGTTGCCCGACAGGTACGCCAAATCCCTGGATGAAACTCGCAAGCAGATCTACCTGGCAGACCTGTTGTGGGGCCGCAACCATCGTGTGGCGGCCATGAAGTTGTACATGGAGTTGCCCGAACCCGCGCTGATGACCCCCGAACTGTTCTGGCGTGTCATGAAATTGCGGAGCGAAATGGGGGCCGCTGCCCCCGCCTATCCTCAGGCAGAGGCTGTCTTGGCGCTGTTTCCCGAAGATCCCCGAGTGTTGTTTGCCGCAGCCAATTGGGGAGGAAACGGTGACGCAGAGATGGGGTTCCTGGCGTGGCTCACCAATCCCTTTGCCCGGGAAACGCAGGGCATGGTAAAGAAAGTAGATCTCGTGAAGCCTTGAAGGAGAAGAACAGATGCCTCAAAACGACGACCGAAGCCTGGTCGAGGCCGTAGGACAGTTGCGGGGATCGCTGCTGGAGCAGTTGCAGCGGCGTATCGTGGGGCAAGAGGAGGCGTTGGAGTTGGTCCTGGTCGCTCTGCTTGCCAGAGGCCACGCACTCATTACCGGGGTTCCCGGATTGGGCAAGACCCTGCTGGTCAAGTCCCTGGCCGAGGCGCTCTCGTTGCGCTTCTCCCGGATTCAGTTCACACCGGATCTGATGCCATCGGATGTGACGGGGACTGACGTCATCGAAGAGGACCGGACCACGGGGCACCGGGAGTTTAAGTTCGTTCGTGGGCCAATCTTCACGAATCTGCTCCTTGCCGATGAATTGAACCGCACCCCTCCTCGAACTCAGGCAGCATTACTTCAAGCCATGCAGGAATATGCCGTAACGGTGATGGGGCGGACATGGCCATTGGAATGGCCGTTCCACGTCTTTGCTACCCAAAATCCCATCGAACACGAGGGCACGTACCCACTGCCCGAGGCCCTGCTGGATCGATTCCTGGTCAGTATTCGAATGGAGTACCCCTCGGTGGAAGAGGAGCGGATTATTGTGCAGTTGCCGGCTCAGACGCCTCCGCCCATCGAGCGGGTGCTTGGGGCGGACACGCTCCTGGCGGCCCAGGCGCTGTTGCAGAGGATACCGGTGCCAGAGAATGTCGTGCAGTTTATTGTAGAATTGGTGCGTTCGACGCGGCCACAGAGCCAGGCGCCAGCCATCGTCCGGGAGTTTGTCTCGTGGGGGGCGGGCCCCAGGGCCGCTCAGTCGCTGCTTATGGCCGCAAAGGCCAAGGCCTTGCTGCAAGGGGAGCCGGCTCCCTTAAAAAGGCATGTGGCGATGGTCGCCGGACCCGTACTGGGTCACCGGTTGGTCCTTAATTTCCGGGCGGAGACGCAGCACGTCTCGGCCACTCACCTGCTCTCGGAATTGGTCAAGCACCTTGGCTGATACTCCATCCACCCCCTCTGCCGGATTGGGACCGCTGCTGGCGGCCGACGTCGAGCGGCGTCTGGCTTCGGTGCGATTCCCTATCCGAACCTGGCTGGATGGCCGCCTGACAGGGGTCCATTCAAGCCCTCAACCCGGGGTCTCTGTGGAGTTTGCCGAGCACAAAGAGTACGCCCCTGGTGACGACTTACGGCATTTGAATTGGAAGGCGCTGGCTCGCAGCGACAAGTACTACATCCGCCAGTTTACCCGGGAGACACATGCCGAGGCCTATCTGGTGGTGGACGACTCGGCATCCATGGAGTTTGGTTCCCCCCATGCCCCAGAATCGAAACTGCTGTTTGGCATTCGCATGGCAGCGGCCATTGCCTGGGTCCTGCTGCACCAGAACGACGCCGTGGGCCTGGTCGGTCAAAGAATGACCAAAAAGGGGGTGGATGTTGTCCCTGCGCGCAGCCATCCCTCTCACTATCTGGTTCTTCAAGAGGCCCTTTCGGCGCTGCATTCAAGGCCTTCGGGCCGGCACCACCACCAGGACCATTCGACTCAATTGTCCCATGCGTTCGAGTTTCTGGTCGCCCGAAAACTGAGGCGAAGTGCCGTCTTCGTCTTCTCGGACCTCTTTGTGCCCCAAGAGAGCGTGTTTCCCTATCTGGCCCATCTTCGACAGGCAGGAAACTACTGCTGTCTGATTCACCTGCTGGACCCAGCGGAGTGGGACATGCGTACGGGCTCGGAGTTGCGGACCTTTCCCTACGATGGGACTCTGGTGTTCAAGTCGCCGGAAACGGGGCACGGCCTGCTGCTGGATGCGCGGGCGTCTCGCAGTGCGTATCTTCAGCGCTTTTCCTCGTGGATGGCCGAGGTTCAGGATCGCTGCGCCGAGCAGGCGATTGAATATAGTGCATGCAATACCGATAGCGATATTGTGGAGCTGATATTTAGATACCTTCAAGAGCGAAGATGAATTTTGAACGTCCAGAGTTTCTGTTTGCACTCGCATTTGCTGCTCTTCCTGCGGCATTGTATCTTTCTAGGTATATTAGATCTCGAAAACAGGTATTCCCCGCAGCCCTGTTCCTGTTTGAACGGGACATGATGCCTTTGCATCGTATTCGAGGGCGTCAGATTGGCATCACCGTCGTCCGAATGGGGCTGCTGGCGGCCATTGCCATTGGTTTTGCGGGCCCAAGCACCTATGAGGCGAATGAGGACAGGGAGACTCAGGGAATTGAGCGGGTGCTGTATGTGGTGGACATTTCGCCTTCGATGCTGGCCAAGGGTGCAGGGGAGCCTCTGATTGCTCAGGCAGCTTTCGAGGTAGAGCGCAGAGTTGCGGCGCTGCCGACGTCAGCACAGGTTGGGGTAGTTACTTGCCCGTCGCAGCCTGGGTATCGGTTGCACTGGGTTCCGGTGGCGGAGGCGCACGACGTGACGCGTGCGATGGTGTTCTCGCCGGGTGCATGTCTTTTGCCCACGTTATTGCGGCGGGTGATGCCATTGCTTGATGGGGCCACGAAAGTGGTCGTGATCAGTGATTTTCTTGCGGCGGAGTCCGAACGGCGGTCGCTGCAGGAGCTGGCCGAGCAGGAGCCACGCTTGAGTTTTGTGCCGGTGCAGGAGCGTTCGGCCAATTTGACGTTGCGTGAGCTTCGTGGGGACAGCCTGTTGTACGGTCATGTTCAGAATGTGGAGGCCGAGTCGCAAGAAGCGACGATCACGGTGCAGTGTGGCGAGGAATCGACCCAGGTGACGCGGGTTGTGCCTGGGGAAGGCGCAGCATGGGTGCCTCTGGAGGTGCCGGCCGGGGTCTTGTCTGGCGTGTGTGCGGCGCGGCTGAAAGAAGACGGCTTTTCGGGGGACAACGAGCTAGCGTTTGTGGTGGATTACCGGCCGACGTTAGGGGTGGTGGTGGTGGATGGTGCTGCGGCGGCGGGAGGGGGATTGCAGGCGTCGCAGTTCGTCGAGGCCGCATTGCGGGCCAGCGGAAGCACCGTCTCGGTGACCTCGGTGACTCCCTCAGAGTTTTCGCTGGATTCGTTGACGTCGGCGGACTTGCTGATGTGGATCGACCCGATGCCCATGGATACACACCTGGAATCGGCGGTGGAGTCGTTCCTTCGGCGCGGGGGCAGTGTGGTCCTGTTTGCCGGGAACAACATGCAGGCCTGGCCGGAGCGCAGTGCGTTGTTCCGAGACCTGTCGGTTCGCCCTTGTGGTGCGGTGGCGGAACGGCCCTTCCTGGTGGAGTGGGTCAACAAGGGGACCGAGTGGCTTCAGCCGGTTTCGACCTTATCCACGGAATTGCTGCACACGTGGCGTTCATTGCGGCACATGGCCATCTCCTTTTTGGATGAGACCCAAGTCATCGGCGCTCGGTTTTCAGACGGAGCACCCATGGTAGTGACGCTGGACCGGTGGGCTGGCCGGCTGGTGGTTTTCAGTTTTGTGCCCGATGCCGAAAATGGGAACATCGCGTGGCATCCGCTGTTTCCGGTGGTTTTGTCGGCCTTGGTGGAGAAGGTCCGGCCTGAAGCGTCGGAGATCCGGATGCCACCCTCCTGTTACCTGGGGGTTGCGTGCAATGTGGGAAGCCGGGGAGTCATGAGCCGGGCCTTTGTGGGTGGAGAACAGGGGACGACCGAATTGACGTTGAGTGCCCAGGGAACGGTGAGTTGTGTGTTCCCCGGGGTTTACCGCGAATTTGGCAGTCGAGCGGACCGTATGGCGTTCATGTGTGTCCCCGCACCGGGGG
>CAYTWV010000236.1:0-1195 GCA_964442235.1 uncultured Myxococcales bacterium
TAAGAGTCGACGGCACAAACGGCAGCTTCACAAGAGCATCCCGCACATCCTTTGTTGTCGGTCCCGTAACCCACCTGGCAACCGGCGCCGCCCGGGGCCCCGCAACTGGACCCAGCGTTCTTGCAGGCCGTGGCGCATTGTGAGTCCCACTGAACGCTGCAGCAATAGGCGTCGGCAGCACAAACCTTTGCCTGGCACGGGCAGTTGTTGCAGCCCGCCATAGGCAGGGGGTTGCAGCCGTTGTATTGGCAAGTCTGCGGACATTTCGAAGCGTTTTTGCACTCCTGGACACACGTAGAATCCCACAAAGTATTGCAGCAGTAGGGGTCCTCGGCACAAACGCAGGCTTCACACGCACAACCGTTGCACCCGGCAACGGCAGATATCCCGCAGCCAGTGCAAAGGTCCTTGTTGCCGGGCACGCAGGCCCCGCCAGCACATGTGTCCGACCCGTTGCATGTGTTATAGTCGTCGCACGGGGCCGTGTTGGGTGCGTTGACACATCCGCTGGCCGGGGCGCACGAGTCGTTTGTGCAGACGTTGTTGTCATTGCAGGAGAGTGTGCCCGTTGTGAGGCACTTGCCGGCCACACAAACGTCACCTGTGGTGCAGGAATCGCCGTCGGAACACCCTCCATTGAATGGGGTGAAGACGCAGCCCGTAGCAGGGTCGCACGAGTCCTTGGTACAGGCGTTAAAGTCCATACAAAGAACAAACAATCCGCCCTTACATTCGCCCTTGGAGCACTTGTCAAGATTAGTGCATGCATTTCCATCATTGCAAGAGTCGGTGTTGTTGACGAATTGGCAGCCAGTCAGTGCGTTGCACGAGTCAGTAGTGCAGGCGTTGCCGTCAGAGCAAAGCTTCATGAGCCCCTTGCAGACACCCGCAACGCACTTATCGCCCATGGTGCAGGCATTGAGGTCCGAGCACTTATTGGTGTTGTCATTCACGTGGTAACAACCGATGGCGATGTTGTCGCACTTATCATCGGTGCAGGGGTTGCCATCATCGCAGTTGGGTCCGGTCCCCCCACAAACACCGTTGGTGCATTTGTCGCCGGTGGTGCAGGCGACGCCGTCGTCACAACCCGAGTTGTCCAATTTCTTCGTGTGAACGCAGCCAATTGCCCCCATGCAGAGGTCGATGGTGCAGTCATTGGAGTCGTCGCAGTCCACGGCCGTGCCGTCGCGGC
>CAYTWV010000236.1:1205-2438 GCA_964442235.1 uncultured Myxococcales bacterium
TGTCAGCCAAAGTAGAACCACCGCCGGTGGCAAAGTTGATGCCGTCGTGGCAGGTTCCGCCCAAGCAATAGTCGTCTTCGGTGCAGAGGTTGATGTTCACGCAGGCGTTGGAGTTGTTCTGATAGTCGCAGCCTATCCCCGGGATGCAAATCTCGGTGGTGCAGATGTTCCCATCATCGCAGGGATGGGCTTCTCCTCCCTGGCACGCTCCGTCCAGGCAGGCGTCGTTGTCGGTGCAGGGATTCAAGTCGTTGCAGGGGGTGCTGTTGTTGGTGTGCTGGCAGCCCAGGCTGGTGCTGCAAGTGTCGTCGGTGCAAAGGTTGTTGTCGTCGCAAACCACCGCTGTGCCTGCACAAACATTCGCAGCGCAAACATCGTTTTCGGTGCATGCATTGTTGTCGTTGCACGGCGTCGTGTTGGGCGTGAACTTGCACCCTTCGGCCGCATCGCAGGTGTCGTCGGTGCACGGATTATTGTCGTCGCAGGTCACGGACAGGCCCACGCAGGCGCCCTCTGTGCAAATGTCAAAGTCGGTGCAAAGGTTGCTGTCGTTGCACAACTCCGTGTTGGCCGTGAAGACGCAGCCCACATCGCTCTGGCACGTGTCTGTGGTGCATATCTGGTAGTCGTCGCAGATCGCCGGATTGCCGGCCATACACTCGCCGCCCTCGCATCGGTCGCCGGTGGTGCACAGGTTGCCCTCTTCGCAGGGGTATCCGTCTTCCACAATGGCCATTTCACATGCGCCGGAAGCCGGCACACAAACCGGCGCCGCACAATCATTCGTGTTGTCGTCCAGGCAGTAGATTTTGGTGGTGTCATCGACCTGGCACTGCGAATCCTCGCATTTCAGGGTGCCGTTGCAAAGGTCGCCGTCTTCGAACGGGTCACACTCCATACCGATGGTGCACTGGCAGCCCAAGGTGGGCGTCCCAACACAGGTGCCGTCCGCACACTTGTCGCCCGTGGTGCATCCGTTGCCATCATCGCAGTCTGCCGTGTTGTACGGGAAGACGCAGCCCTCTTCGGGGTCGCACGCAACATCGGTGCAGGGGTCATTGTCGATACATTCCAAGGCGTCGGTGCTCTTGCAAGCCCCCTCGAAACAACGGTCATTCAGTGTGCACTTACTCATGTCGTCGCATGGGGCAGAATTGTCAGTGGTGACACATTCGCCCGTCTCCGTATCACATTCGTCGTCCGTGCAAGGGTTCAGGTCGTCGCACTCCTTGG
>CAYTWV010000236.1:2448-6971 GCA_964442235.1 uncultured Myxococcales bacterium
CAAAGTCCAGCCTAACATTCGGCCTGGTTGTTCGTGTGCTGGCACCCAACCTTGGGGTCGCACTTGTCGTCGGTACAGGGGTTCAGGTCGTCACACTCGGCGTCCGAAAGGCAGGCAGGCGTCATGTCATCAACCGAGTCCGGCGGTGCCATCACGTCGGTATCCTTGCCGGTGTCCTGGCCGTCGCTGTCCGGCAGCAATCCATCCAGATTGGCGCGATGGTCTTCGCTGCTTACGTCGCCAACATTCGTGTTGTTCGCTGTTTTGGTGCGTACGGTGCACGAAGCCGTAATCGCCAGAAGACACAGAGCTGCCAGAAAACTAGAAACACCCAAATTACTCCGCATGATTCCCTCGCCCCTGTTAAGGTGTCTTACCGTACCGATAAAGTCACTGGTGAAAAACCGGGGAACGGTACTCTTGCTGCCGGTACAAGTCAAAGTGGGAGTGGTACGAGCCCGTCCGCAGGCCGATGGAGACGGGGATGACAGGGTGAACGTGTACGAGGCGGAGACTGTGTTCGAGCGGGAGACTTCGGAGAACGGTGCTGCGTTTGACTGTTACGCCGGGCAGGTCTTGGCAATCTCTTTACGCTGGCCTGTGGCGTCCCGGTGGGGTAGGCCCAGTTCCGTGATGCCGGCCAGTTGCGCTTCATCCAGGACCGGACCTTCCACACAAAGCCGGATTCCGGAACCATCCATACAGCACTGCCCACAAATTCCAATCCCACACTTCATGTACCGTTCAAACGACAACTGAACAGGCACCTTGGCCTCCAACGCCAACTGGCGAAGCGCCAGCAGCAAGGGCTCGGGGCCCGACGCTGCCAGGCACTTGAACTGGCCCGAGAACAGAAGTGGGCGAACCAGGTCCGTGACATACCCATGATGACCAAACGAGCCATCGTCGGTGGCGACGTCTTGCGGGGTCTGTTTGTAATAGTCTGCAAACATCAAATCCTGGATGGACCTGGCACCGACGACCATTCGATGCTTCAGCCCCTGGTCTGCCAGATGCAGGGCCAGATACCGGACCGGTGCCACGCCGCAGCCGCCGCCGACCACCAGCGTATGGTCCACGGGTTTGAACCCGTTACCGAAGGGGCCTCGAACGCCCAGAAACTGTCCCGGTTGGCACTGGAACAACTGCTGCGTGTACGGACCCACGGCTCGAATCGTGATTTCCATGCGGTCGCCCTGCAGATTCGAGACCGAGAAGGGCTTTTCGTCCACTCCGGGAAGCCACAGCATCACAAATTGGCCAGGCAGCACGGGCTGGTCCAGCAGCGGCACGTAGAAGGTCTTCAAGTCTGGGGCATGGGTCAGGATATCCAGAATTGGATAGGTCTTCATGAACTCAGACATGGGCCACCCCCCGGATCTCATCCAGACTCTTGACGCCGTGCTGTTCCATCCAAGCTTCAAGTCCGGTATTGATGGACTGGAAGACCTCGATGCCATCGCTATAGACTGCAGTTCCGATGCCGATGGCGTCGGCCCCGGCCATAAAGAGCTGCAGTGCATCCTGGGCCGTTCGCACTCCGCCTGTGGCCAGGATGGGAATGCGGCTGACGGCCCGAATCTGGTAGACGGCCCGCAGCGCAATGGGGAACATGGCCGGTCCCGAAACGCCGCCGGTTTTGTTGGAAAGAATGGGCCGCCTGGTATTCAGGTCGATCAACATCCCGGGCCCCACCGTATTGATGGCGGTGACACAGTCTGCTCCGGCCTCTTCCACGGCCAGTGCCATCCGGGCGATGCTGGAGCAGTTCACGGTCAGTTTGATACTGACGGGAATTCCCACACAAACCCTTTTGAGCAGCTTCGTGATCTCGACGGTGGCTTCCACGTTGGCGCCAAAGGGCTCGCCGAATTCGGAGCGCACATTGGGGCAACTGACATTGGCTTCAATCATGTCCGGCTTAGCGTCCAGCAGTCGATCGGCTACCTGGGCGAACTCTTCCGGGGAACGACCAAAGACCGAGGCGATGATTCGCCCCCGACTCATCTCCTTGAACTGCCGAATCTCGCTTCCCATCCAATCCACACCGGGATTCGACAGCCCCACGGCATTCAGCATTCCGTGCTCAAAGGGAAGAATCGACGGTGCCTTGTGGCCGGTTCGAGGCTCCAGTCCCGTTGACTTGGTTGTAACGGCACCGGCCCCGAATTCGACCACCCGCTTCATGGCCGACGCGGTCAGCCCCAGCACTCCGGAAGCCAGGACCAACGGCGTTTCCATCCGCATCCCGGCCAGATTGGTTTCCAACATCATCCCCTCCGTAAGGCCCCAAACGGTCGGGCTATTTCTTCCAACTGCCCGATTCTGCTGCGGCGGCAAGGCGCTCCAATTCGGGCAATGCAAAGATGCGCTCGCAGTGTGTGCACTTGTACTGCAGGCGCTGGTTGTTGATGGCCTTGAACTCGGTTCGGATGCTGGACTCGTGGTTCGTGATGCAGTTCGGATTCCGGCACTTGACCAGATTCAGCAGCAGCTCCGGCGTCTGCATCACGTACTTTTTGTCCACGTTGAAATTCTTGATGCGCTTAACCGTGACCCCGGGGGCAATCAGCGCAATCTGTTCCAGAACCGACGGTGGCAGGTCATCGATGTCGATCTTGAGCAGATCCTTGTTGCCCAGCTTGTTGCTCTTGTAATGAAGCCCCAAGGTAAGCACCACGTTTCGGCCGTCGGGGTGCGCAACAATGGCACGCAGAATCGGAACGCCAAGACCCGCCGGGATGTGGTCAATCACGATGCCGTTCTCAATTTTCGGAATCAGGAGGACTTTCTCGTTCATGGCTGCACCCCCAACAGAGTCAGCAAAACGGCCTGGCGCATGATGACGCCGTTTCGTACCTGCTCGAAATAGCCGGCGTGCCGGGTCTGGTCCACGTCGCAGGCGATTTCGTTCACCCGAGGCAGCGGATGCAACACCTTCATGTGAGGCTGAGCTTGAACCAGCGCCCCCGCTGTCAGGCAGAAGCTGTTTTTCACCTTGTCGTATTCCACCAGGTCCGCAAACCGCTCTTTCTGGATACGGGTCATGTAGAGGGCGTCACACGACGCAATGGCGTGGGACAGGTCCATGGTCTCTTTCAATGTGATGCCACGATTCGAGGCCTCAATCTTCAAATAGTCGGGAAGACGAAGTGCTTCGGGCGAAACCAGCGTGATCTCTACGTCTCGGAACATCATCAGCGCGTGAACCAGTGAGTGGACCGTGCGGCCATACTTCAGGTCGCCACAGAAAGCCACCTTCAGCCCGCTCACTTTGCCGAAGAACTTCTGCAAGGTGTACAGGTCCAGCAGGGTCTGACTGGGATGCTGATTCGAGCCATCCCCGGCGTTGATCACGGGCACTTCGCTCACGTCTGCGGCCAGTCGGGCAGCACCCTCTTTGGGGTGGCGGATGACCATGATGTCGCTGTAACACTCCAGGGTGCGAACGGTGTCCGAGAGCGATTCGCCCTTGGCTACCGACGTACTTCCTGTCTCTGAGAACCCGATGACGCTGCCTCCAAGGCGGGCCATGGCGGCTTCAAACGAGAGTCGGGTGCGGGTGCTGGGTTCAAAAAACATCACGCCCAACACGTTGCCCCGAAGCAAGTTGACCTTGTCTTTCAGGGGCATCTCTTCCACCACGGCCGCCAGCTTCAGCAAGCCGTGGATCTCCTCCAGCGCCAGGTCATTGATGGAAATGAGGTCTTTGGTCATGACAAAGCCTCCAACTCTTTCTGGGTTTTATACAGGTAGGCAAACGGGTCTTCGGCACCCAGCAGCGCTCGGCCCACAATCAAGTGGTGCACGGGAAGCCGGCCAAATGCCGCAGGGTTTCCGCCTTGGGCACCAAACCCCGGGGAGTAGAATTCCAAGTCGCCTGTCAGGTCTGCCGCATCGATAATACGGTTCACGGCTTCGGGTTTGGTCAGGGGCACCACAAACCCCTTCACGCCCACCTTGCGGCCGAATCGGTACATCTCGACGACCCCCTCGTCGGTCAGGAAGCCCCCTTCCGATACGACGTATTTGGGGTGCGTCATCAAGCCGCCTACGATGGGTTCTACGCCCACTTCACGAAGCGCTTCGACCCACGCCTGCAGCGTGGCTGGTCCGGCCTGTGGGAACAGAATGGCCTGATTGATTCCGGCGTTCTTCATGGTTTGCGCAAACAGTTTGCCCGTGTCGGGAATGTCCGTTGCGGCTTTCTGGTGGTCGTACACGATGGGTTTGTCCGAATAGCGGCGCAACATCTCCACCACTCGGGGCAGTCCGTGGGTCAACCCCAGCGAGAAACCCACCTTGAAGCCCGACAGCATCGGGTGATTGCCAATCTTCTGGATGACGCCCGAGAGTTTGACCATGTCGGTCGTGTCCAGGGCCGGCATCAGGTAAAAACGCTTGGCCATGTTAGACCTCCTCGCCGTAGAACTTCAGGACCGTCAGGTAGCGATCGTCGCCCTTGGACTGCAGGAAGTTGGCGATGTCCTTCAGCGTGATGATGGCCTTCAGATTCATGGCCC
>CAYTWV010000237.1:0-6941 GCA_964442235.1 uncultured Myxococcales bacterium
ACTCGTGCTCCTTCCCCCTGTTGCCGCCCGACCCCATCGTGGTGGTGGCTACCCCGGCCTCAAGCCCGGATCAGGTGCGCCTGGTTCTTGCCCCTCTCATCGAACGCCTGGCCCGAACCACCGGCCTCCGATTTGAACTCCAGGTCCCCAAAACCTACGCAGACCTCGAGTTTGCCATACTCTCTGGCAAAGCCCACCTCGCCATCGCTGCTCCCCTTACGTACGTAGAAGCCAAACTCAAAGACCCCTGTACCCAACTGCTCCTTACTTCCGTCAGCGCCGGGTTCTCCCACTACTCGGCCTATTTCCTGGTCCGTGCCGATGCCCCCTACTCCTCGCTGGAAGACCTGCGGGGCGTTCGACTGGCGATGCTTGGGCCCCAATCCGCCTCGGGCAGCCTCTACCCCCAAGACTTCTTCAAACGAAATGGCATCGACCCCGAGACCTATTTCAGCAAGGTCACTCGGTTCGATACCCACTTGCAGATGTTGCATGCCCTTCAAGAGGGGACCGTCGACTTGGTGCCAACCTATTCCGGGGTCTTTGCCCCGGCTCGACGGGAAGGCGTTCAGATGAATCTCTTTCGCGTCTTTGCCGTGCTCGAACGCATTCCCAACGACGCCCTGGTCGCCTCCTCCCAGTTCCCTCGCCAGTTGGCTCTCGAAATTGCCGATGCCATCTATTCCCTCAACGCCGAACTCCTGACGTCCTCCCGCTGGGCCGGAAGTCAAATGGACCTCAACGGTTGGATCTATACCCAGGACTCGCTCTACAACCCCCTGCGACGGCTGCTTGGCGTGGAGGAGGTCCCATGACCACCCGCTCCAAAGTCATCGGCCTGGGCACCGGCCTGGTCATCTTCTCCGCTCTTTTCCTTGGGTTCACCCTGATCTACCGACATCAGGACGAATTGCGAACCGAGATGCTCAACCGGGGCAGAACCCTCCTGGAAACCCTCTCCCCCTCCTGTGTCAGCGCGTTGGGGTCAGGCCGAATCGAAGACATCGACCGCGTCATCAACCAGTTCATGGAAGCCAGTGACGTCTCCTCCGAGGTCGAATCCGTTGCGGTTCTGGACCGCAATAATCGCGTGCTCTCCCATTCCAATAAACAACTTTACAGCCGATTCCTCCAGGACCCCTTCTCCAGGTCCGCTGCCTCACGCTCCGAGGTGCTGGTCCAATACCAGACCCCCGAAAACGCAGACTCGATGCGCATGTCCATGCCCCTTATCACCGCCGTAGGCAACTTGCCCGGCATACGCTGGGGAACCCTGATCCTCACCCTCAGTACCGAACGCTTCGACCAGTCCTTGAACTCCGTCCTGGCCCACGGCATCAGCGTCGTGGTCGTCATTGCCCTGCTCTCGGCGCTCATCCTGGTCTATTATCTCAAACGCCTCTTCCTTGAACCCATTTCCGTCCTCACAACCGCCGCTCGAACCCTGCAACAGGGCAATCTGTCAGCCAGAACCCGCCTCACTGGCGGTTCCGAATGGGACAGCCTTGGCAAGGCCTTCGACAGCATGGCCGAAGAACTCCAGAAACACAGTGAAGAACTCACCATGCTGGTCGAGGAACGAACCCGAACCCTTCACCAGACCAATACCCAACTGCGTGACGCGCTGGCCCAGTTGGAACTGGCCAACCGAAGCCTCCAGGAACAGGCCAGAACCGACCCTCTCACCGGACTCTTCAACCGGCGACACCTCATCGAGATGCTCCAGCACCATATCGCCCTGGCCTTCCGCGGCGGACGCCCCCTCTCCCTGCTCATGATCGATGTGGACCACTTCAAGGTCTATAACGACACCAATGGCCATCTCTTTGGGGATGCCGTGTTGAAAGACCTCGCACAATTGCTGGTTCGTCGGTTGCGAAAAACCGATCTCGCTTCCCGTTTTGGGGGTGAAGAATTCGCCATCATGCTTCCCGAAACCGAAGCCAAACATGCCGTAGAGGTGGCCCAGGAACTCCGCCAACTGGTCGAGTCCTACCAGTTCCCTCATGCCAATACACAACCCATGGGACGCATCACCATCTCCGTCGGCGTCGCCCTCTTTAACCCCTCCATGGGTGTGCCCGATGACCTGATCCGCCTCGCCGATAAGGCGCTCTACGATGCCAAGTCACGCGGAAGAAACCAAACCGTATTGCTTTTGGGATCATGATTCGCTAGCTTCAGTCCCCGCTGCGCCCGATACCCCTTTCTTTCTCAGGCACAGCGATGGCTATTGAAAGAGGAACACGATGAGCGAGACCCCCAAGAACTCCATGCATCATCTCCTGGAACAGTGGACCCAGAAGTCTCTTGCGCCCTCCGAAGCCAAATCGGCTCCCAGAAGGCCTCGTTTCACCCTCTCGGACAATTCGGCCATTGCGCCCCTCTATGTGGATGACCCGCAGTTCGACCCCAACTCCAAACTGGGCTTCCCCGGCGACTACCCCTTCACTCGGGGCGTCCAGCCCAATATGTACCGCGGCCGCCTCTGGACCATGCGGCAGTATGCCGGCTTTGGGAACGCCGAAGAGTCCAACAAACGCTACCGATACCTGCTCGGCCAAGGCCAGACCGGCCTCTCCGTCGCCTTCGATCTCCCCACTCAGATGGGCTACGATTCCGACCACCCCCTCTCCGCAGGGGAAGTCGGCAAGGTGGGGGTCGCCATCGACTCCCTGGCGGACATGAGAACCCTCTTCCAGGAAATCCCTCTGGATCAGGTCTCCACCTCTATGACGATCAACTCCACCGCAGCGGTGCTCCTCTCGATGTACATCGCCGTGGCCGAGGAAAACGGCGTCAGCCGAGACAAAATCCAGGGAACCATCCAGAACGATGTGCTCAAGGAGTACATCGCCCGTGGAACCTATATCTATCCCCCAAAACCCAGCCTGCGCCTCATTACCGACATCTTCGAGTACTGCTCCAAAGAAGTGCCTCAGTGGAATACCATTTCCATCTCCGGCTACCACATCCGAGAAGCCGGTGCCGATGCCGTCCAGGAAGTGGCTTTCACGCTGGCCGATGGCATCACCTATGTCGACGCCGCCCTTAAGAAGGGCCTCGATATCGACGCCTTTGCCGGCCGCCTTGCCTTCTTCTTCAGCGTCTCCAACAACTTCCTGGAAGAAGTGGCCAAATTCCGCGCTGCCCGGCGCCTCTGGGCTCGCATCATGAAAGAACGCTTCAACGCCAAAAACAAACGCAGCCTGATGCTTCGTTTCCATACCCAGACCGCTGGATGCACGCTGACGGCCCAGCAACCCCTCAATAATGTCGTTCGAGTCACCCTCCAGGCTCTCGCTTCGGTCCTGGGCGGTACCCAGTCCCTCCACACCAACTCCTTCGATGAGGCCCTCAGCCTTCCCACCGAAGAATCCGTTACCGTGGCCCTCCGCACCCAGCAGATCATCGGGTACGAAAGCGGCGTCGCCGACTTCGTGGACCCCCTGGCTGGCTCCTATGCCGTCGAGTCCTTGACCGATCATATCGAACGAGAAGCCGAGACCATCATTGACCGGATCATGGCCATGGGCGGCATGCTCAAAGCCATCGAATCCGGGTACGTCAAGAAGGCCATCTCCGATACCAGCTACCGCTTCCAGCAGTCCGTGGAATCCGCCGATACCGTCGTGGTCGGCGTCAACAAGTTCACCAAGAAAGAGACCCCCTTCAAGGGCATGCGCATCTCCGGCCAGGTCGAAGATGCACAAAAAGAGCGTCTGGCCCAAGTCAAAGCCCAGCGCGACAACGCTGCAGTCCAGGCGGCCCTGGCCCGCATTGTCGCCGTAGCAAAAACCGAGGAAAACCTCATGCCGGCCATCCTGGATGCCGTGCGCTCCATGGCGACCCTGGGCGAAGTCTCGCACGCCCTGCTCACCGTCTTTGGAAAGTTCGAGGAAATCATCGAGCTATGATTCACCCGCCTGCAGTCAGGTTCAAACAGGCCTCCTTGCGCCTTCGTGGCAAACCTATCCTGCAGGATCTCTCCCTGGAACTGCGCTGCGGTGAACTCGTCGCCCTGGTCGGTCCGGGAAGTTCGGGAAAAACCCAGTTCCTCAAGCTGCTGGCCACCCTCCATTTTGCGTCCTCGGGGGAACTTGTTTTGTTCGACACCCCCGTACAACCTCACCACGTGGCCTCGCTAAGTGCCTTGCGAAATCGCATCGGTCTTCAGTTCCAGAACTTCGCCCTCTTTGATTCCCTCTCAGTGGCCGAAAACATCGCCTTTCCCATTCGCCAGCAGCGCCTCTTGTCCCACGAAGAAATTCAGAATCGCGTCCAGCGGGCATTGGCCGATGTGGGCCTCGAGGGTGCGGGAAACAAAGACCCCTCGGAACTCTCCGGGGGCATGCGGCGACGAGTTTCCATCGCCCGGGTCATGGCCCTGGCCCCCGATATTGCTCTCTTTGATGACCCCGTTTCGGGCCTGGATCCCGTCGCCTCCGCACGCATCATGCGTCTGCTCGAAACCTTCTCGAAGACGCAGGGCTGCCTTGTGGTCGTGGCGTCTCACGACCTGCCCCGTTTGCTTCCCATCGCAACTCGCGTTGTTGCCCTGTTCGGTGGCCAATTGGGCTTCAATGGCACCCCCCAACAGGCCATGAGCCTTCCCTCCGGACCCCTTCACGACCTGCTGGTGGCCGGATTGGCGTCCCATTCCCACACACGGGCCCTGCCATGAGCCAGCAAACCCCGCCCACCGCCCCGTGGCTGGCTGCTCCGCTGGGGTTTGTTCACGACCTCGGCGCCTTGACCCTGATGTTTTGGAGAATCCTGAGATCCCTTTTCCCCCCACGCTTCGACTGGCATGAGTTCAAACGCCAGCTCCACCGAATCGGGGTCCAATCTGTGCCCATTGCCGGAATGACCGCCTTTCTGGTAGGCGTGATCATGATCGTGCAGACCGCCACCTACGCCAGGAAGACCGGAGCCACCAGCTTCGCAGGTCTTGCGGCCGGAGTGGCCGTCTTGTCCGAACTTGGACCGGCTCTTATCGGAATCATGTTCTCGGGCAGAGTGGGTGCCAATACCACCGCCGAACTGGGTACCATGGTCGTCTCCGAGCAGATCGATGCGCTGCGTGCGCTCTCCATCGACCCGCTCAAGTTCCTGGTGGTGCCCCGATTTGTGGCCATCTGCCTCTCTCTGGTGGCTCTCACCCTCATTGGCGATCTTTTTGGTCTGCTTGGCTCAGCACTGGCCATCCAGGCTCTCTTGAATGTCGATCTTCACTCGTTCTATGTCGGCCTGCTGGAGGCCGGACTCATCGATGAACTGGTGGTGGGACTTGTTAAGGCCACCGCCTTTGGGGTGGTCATCAGCGTGGCCAGCACCACCTTTGGCCTGGCCGTCTCCGGGGGCGCAAAAGGGGTCGGACGGGCCGTCAATACCTGCGTCGTCGCCACGGCGCTGGGAATCTTCGCCTGGGACTATTTCATTACCTGGTTGTGGTACCAATGGATGGGCTAACTCGCATTCTCTGGGCTACGCTCAGATTGCTGGCTCTCTCGCTTGGCCAACTGGTCAGGCTTCATATCCCTGTGCGTGAAACCCTTCGATTGACCCACGAGGCCGCCAATCGCAGCTTCCTTTTTGTGGCCGTAACCATGGCCTTCATCGGAATGATCGGCGTCTATCAGACCGCCTCCCAGATGGCTCGGGTGCTTCCCGAATTCTCCGCCCTGGGGGCCGGAGTCATCCAAATGACCACCAAAGAGATGGGGCCCATCATGGCCGGATTGCTCCTGGCCATTCGCGTGGGAACCGGCTATGCCGCTGAATTGGGGACCATGAAGGTCACCGACCAACTGGATGCCTTAAGACTCTCCTCCGTGGACCCAATCCAACTTCTGGTGGTGCCACGACTGCTGGCAACCTGCATCGCCACCTTCTGCCTCGCACTGCTGGGGGGCCTCGTGGGACTTCTTGCCGGTATGGCCGTCGCATACACGGGATTCAGTGTCCTGCCCGAAACCTTCATCAACTTCCGATTCGTGAATCTCTCGGACCTCTATATGGGCCTGACCAAGTGTATGGCCTTCGGGCTCTCGGTCCCCCTTATCAGTTGTGCGGCCGGCTTTGAAGCCGAAGGAGGCGCAGAGGGCGTGGGTAAAGCCACGACCCAGGCCGTCGTGTTCAGCTCCTTTGCCGTCATTCTGCTGGATGCCCTGATCTCGACTCTTTGGGAGATCATGCCATGAGCACGGCTTTTATCGCCGAAGTCCGTTCCATCCACAAAGCGTTTGGCCCTCAAGTGGTGCTGCAAGAGGTCTCCCTGGCCTTCACCAAGGGCCGCTGCACCTTCATCGCTGGACCCTCCGGCACGGGCAAAAGTGTGCTGGTCAGGCACCTGGTGGGGCTCCTGAAGCCCGATTCCGGGCAGGTGTTCTATGATAACCAGCGGGTCGATACCCTGTCCGAGTCCGAACTGCTGCAACTGAGACGTCGCTGTGTCTACGTCTTCCAGCATCCCACCCTGTTCGACTCGATGTCCGTCCTGGAAAACGTCTCCCTGGTCCTTCGGTATCACCATCGGATGCCCAAAAAGCAGGCTGACACCCAAGCCGCTGCTGAACTGGATGCACTGGGAATGTCCGCTCGGCTGCATGAACTCCCTAACCATCTGCCCCAGGGCGAACAGAAACTGGTCTCCGTGGCTCGGGCGCTGGCCCTTAAACCCGAAACCCTGATCCTGGACGAACCCACCACGGGCCTTGACCCCTTCGCTGCTCAGCAACTGGACCAGGTGATTGCTTCCGTCGCCGGTTCGGGACGAACCCTTCTTGTCATCTCCCATGACCTCCAAAGTGTCCGCCGGCTGGCCCACGAAGTCGCCTTTCTGCATCGGGGCCACCTGCGCTTCCACGGATCCGCAGACCACTTCTTCGCCAGCACAGACCCCATCTTGAGCGGATTTGTCGCCGGTGACCCCGAAACCC
>CAYTWV010000238.1:0-6934 GCA_964442235.1 uncultured Myxococcales bacterium
CAGCAGCATGGTCCTCTGGTTCCCGCTAAACCTGGTGAAGGGCCTGATCCTGGCCGTGGACGAAGCCGGAGAGGTGATCTGGTACTATCGGGACCCCGAGAACCCCATCGAGTCCTTCCACCGGATGGCCGATGGTTCGTTGCTCTTTCTGGCCGGCTTCGACGGGGCCATCAAGGCGGACATGATGGGCAATACCCTGCAAAGATGGGACCCCATCAATGACTGGAAGATACGTGGCTTTCACCACGATGCCATCGAACTGCCCGACGGCAACCTGGCCGCCATTGGCGTGCAACTGAAAGACGTAGAGTACCAAACCGCCGACGGCCCCGTCGTCGACCACGTGATGGGCGACACCATCACCGAGTTCACTCCCTCGGGGGAATTGCTCCACGTTTGGTCCACCTTTGATCTCATCGACTCCTCGGTTAAGAAAGAAGACTACAACGACCCCTTCTGGGACCAATTTGTCCACGTGGATGGGGGAACCAAAGACTGGCTGCATGCCAACAGCCTGGTTTATGACCCCTCGGATGACTCGTTCCTGCTTTCCCTTCGACACATAGACTGGGTAATCAAGGTGGATCGAAAGACCGGAAAACGAGTCTGGGCCATGGGCGAAGGAGGGGATTTCCAAAAGACGGCGGGCGAGTGGTTCTACCATCAGCACTCGATTCAACTGTTGGGCCCCGGCCACATCATGCTGTTCGACAACGGCAACCGCCGGCCCGGGTACGAATGGACCGAACTCTGGAGCCGTGCCCTTGAGTTCACCTATGACGAGCAGGCTATGACGTGGACCCAGGTGTGGGAATGGACCGACAAGACCCCGTTCTTTTCGCAATTCGTCTCCGACTGCGATCGCCTGCCCAATGGCAATGTGCTTATCGCCGATGGAGGCAGGGTCAAAGACCAGTCTCTAGACATCATGGTGCCCAAGAACTCAAGGTGGAGTCGCTTGGTGGAAGTCACGGACCAGGGTGAAGTGGTCTTCGAGATGGAGCAAAAGGACCTCTCGGGGGATGTCCTGGGTTATACCATCTACCGGGCCCAACGATGGGAAAGCCTGTATCCCGCTTCCCTGGCAACGGAGATCGTACAGTGAAAGACCGTCACGCATCTCCTATCCTGACCCTGCTTAGGTTGATCGTACCCCTGGCGTTTTCACTGGCCGGCACAGGCTGCGGCAGCGATTCCGAAGGGGATGTCATGGTGGAAGACAGCCTGGGCCAAGACCTGCATCGTATGGATTCTTCGCAGGATAAGGACTTTGCCGACGACACCACCCCCCCCGAATTTCGCGACGTACGGGTGGAAATTGGCTCTGCTCCGCCCATTGAACTCGACTTAAACACCAATTCTGTGACTCGCATTCTGCCCATGCCCTTCCCGGCCACCTTCACGATTCTTGTGAAAGATGACCAGACCGCAGCCGAGCAGATTCATGTGAGCGTGACCCTTGAAGGTTCCCAAGAACCCGTTTCGGGTCAGCAGGCTACCTTCAACAACGGACTCTGGACTCTCTCGATTCCCGAATTGGGCCCGGGACAACTGCTTCGCATTCACGCTCAGGATGCTGCGGGAAACGCCTCGGCCTGGACAAATACCTTGGAGATTCCCTCGCTGGCCACTGCGCTGACCGCATCCTGGCAAACCCCGTTTTATAACGCCCAAGGCCAACTTCAGACCACATGGAACGCCACATGGGAAGCCGACTTCACGTGGGAAGAGATCCGCTCGGACCCACCCCTAACCATGCAGGGAACCTGGCAGCTTTCCGAATCGCTTCTTGCCGTGGTTGAAACTCGGTCAAGCGGCGGGGACCAGGACCCCGAAACCCAGGAACACAAGCTGGAAGGCGACTTCTATGTCGATGAAACCTATTTCAGCCACTTGCCGATGCATCGCTCCGGCCAGGGCAGCGGTCTGGAGGGAACTTGGACCCAGACGTGGAAGGCGTGGAGCGCTACTGCTTCGGGCCTGCAGGTGGCAGAAGACGTTCATCTGACTTGGGTGCTGAACCCCAACGGCCAGTTCCAGTCAACCCGCACGGGACTTTATCCCGGCGACGACGATGCGACCCAGATGATGCAGGGAACCTGGGTCGAAGTTCCCAATGAAAACTACATAGATAACTATGGCAACTATCTTGTTATCACTGTGGATGAAATTGATGGAGCAGCACTTGATGCGGCCTTGGAGCAAGTTGACCTTGCCGTCATTCGAAACGGGTTGCTGTTGCTCAGCCCCAAGATCCGAAAGTTGTAAACAGGCGGATGCAATCCCTTGACGTTGCCGGCGCCGGTCTGCCCCGATCCGGCCCACACCCTCGCCAAGTCACGGCCCTTCAGTCCGGCGTTTGCGCCCAAATCCGCCCTTTGAACGGTTGAACCACACGTTCGGTGCGATACACGCCCTGCTTCAACGGCAGGACCAGATGCCATGCCTCTTGCCCCTCCGGGGTGACCTCAATCAAGTGGCTTGGTTCTGTTTTGCTGCGGGCACCGAAGGTCACCAAGGTATTGCCGTTGGGCAGTCTGTCCGCGTCCCCCCAGATGGGGGTGAAGATCTTGGGCTCTGGCACATACTCCCACACCTTCTTCACCCTCATGGCCTGCTCATCAAACTCCAGTTCCAGGGCCCTTCCGTACTCCCGAACGCCAGCCAGACCGTTGTCGAACAACAAGATCCGGTTTCCCTGCGGCAAAAACTCAGGGGCGTGCTGCTGCCAGAATCGATCTTCCGGGTCTTCCCACACAAAATCGTCCTGACGTCCCAATTTCCACACGACCTCGCCAGACGGGTACGCCACCTTGTAAAGTGCATCCTGCATCCGGGAAGAGACCAACAAGTGAGCGTTGTCGGGCCAGACCACGACCGTGTTCAGGTGGGACCAATCGCTTTTCCATTCGGTCGGCGTGATGTGTTCACAAGAGAGCCAACTCCATACCTTGGAGTCGGTCTCGGGGTCGTATTCAAACACCGTCCCCGAGCTGAATTCGATTCCGCAACCCACAGCGTCCCCAAGCATTAGCCAGTGCCCCTGGTCTCCGATGGGCCGGAAGTCGTGGTGTACGTTCATGGACTTCTCCCACAGGACATTCCCCTCCCAACTGATGACCGCTGGAGGCACCAGTCCATGGGTGCCCCCGACCATGATACCTTCTGCCACGGCTCTAGTATCCGTATCACTTCCAGGGTCGTTGACCGCCCGACGGTGATACCACCGGTAGCGTCCCATCGAGTCCACCATCACAAGCAACAGTGGGTCTTTATCGAAGGAATTGGTCAGATTGAACAGATTCCACCCCTCCTGGTACTTACCCTCTTGGCGCACCACAACCTCTAGATCGGGCAGGAAGGAAGGCAGGGAACCCACTGTGACGCGAGTCTGAGCCACATAGGTCTGCCCGCCTGCCGCCTCAGAACGCACGGAAAACTGGCATTCCATCCCTGCGGCGAAGCCCATCAGATAAGCCCTGTGACTGGTGGCCAATTCTGAATCCAGCAAGTCTATCGTATAGTCGTTGGTACATTCAGCATGGATTTCGCCAGTGGCAGGTTCTTGGGTGGACCACTCCACGTGAAACGAGAGCATGTTGGCCGGGTTGACCGTGACCAACAGATCGGTAACGGGTAGCGACGCGTCGGAATCGCTCCGCTTCCAATCGGGCAACTCCGGGCCTTCATCCGGTCGCACGTCCAGAGGGGGAACGATATCTTGCCGTTCCTCCCCCTGCGAACAGGCCCCTTGAAGCGCAGGTCCGATTACCGCCAGGAACCCCCAAGCAAGTGCCACCACCCGAGTTTGCCGCACCAGCGCACCTCTTCGTCTGAACCGGTTCAACGTCACCCCAACACATCCCTTCCAAACACCCCACCCAGCGGGAGCTTAGCCTTACAGCTTCCGAGTTTGCAAGGGAGGCGGCGCACGCCGCTTTCCGGTCAAAGACTTCGGAAACTCGTTGTATGTTTGGGGAATGGGCAGCAGGCGGGAAGGAGAAACGCTCGAAACGGGCGAAACTTTCCGGTGTGTCAAACCCTATCGGCAGATCACTACTTCACACTTCATGTCACCGGGACAAGGCTTGTTCTGCCCCATCATCCCGCAATAGAACATGCAGAAGTTGAATCCGCCTGCCGCAGCGCACTGGCCGTAAGCCTCGGGCGCCGCTGCCAGGCAATCCTCGTTGGTCTGGCATAACGGGGCACAATAGGCGTTGGTGACCTCGCCCTCTACACACTCGGCCCCATCCTTACACTCGGCAGCCTCGGTGCACGACTCGCCAGGCCCCTTGTCCGCCACTGTCGAAGTGGGTTCCAGACAGAACTCCTGCGCCGTGCAGTTCAGCCATTCCGGACAGGTTCCCCCATGAATCCCGCACGTCGATACGCACATGTTGTACACACAACCCACGGAGTTCCCGTTGGGCGCTGCCGGGCACTCCCCGTCCTCAGCGCACGTCAGCGAACACTGTCCGTAAAGCGGGTTGTTCAATCCCGTTTTGCACTCCAGAGGGTAGGGGCAGTCCGCATCCTCTTCACACTTGCTGTATGCCTTCTCGGCAACTGCCTTGGCGTCGCTCTCCGTGACCTCTTGGGGCTGAATTGTGTCCGGCCCGTTTTGGTCCTGGCTGACGATGTCCAAGCCCGGCAGATCCGGTTGGCCCAGATCAGCGGGGGCTCCATCCGGCACCGTATCCGATGTGTGCTGATCTGGCTGGGGCTTCAGATCGTCAACAATGGCGATCTCGGGCTGCGCAGCTTGGTCCTGCTGGTTGGCCACGTCACCAAACGTCACCTCACCCAAGTCCGCCGGGGCATCGGAATTGCCAGAACAGGCAGTCACTGCCAGAATCGCCGCCGCAAAACCCATGCTTCTTGTCCAATACGTCATCACTTCCCCCTGTTGAAGAAGACCTCCGGGCGATCGCCGGAAGGGTCGAGCCGAATCGGCCACGTTATAGCCGCTCTGGGTACTGCGTGTAAAGGCCAGCGTGCACGCTTCAAATTTTTCGGTGCGCGCTTGACATGGGGCCCATTAAGAGGATCTTTAGTAGGTCAATCCGCTGGCTCCTTCTTTGCGGACTTCACGGAGGGTTCCCATGGCGTCTCTTTCTCGCTTTGCGCTTCTGGCCGGCCTGGCCTGCCTGCTCGGGCTTCCCGCTTGCAGCTCGGACTCGAAGAAATCCGAGGCCGACTTGACCACGCAGGATACGACCCCGCCGCAGGATGTGGCTGATCAGGCCAATCCCCCCGACGGTGTTCCCGCCGACGGACTGGACCCCGATGTGGTAGCCCCCGACGTGGCCGACACGAATGTGCCCGATTCGACTTTGCCCGATACCTGGAACGACCTTCCCCGGCTTCCCCCTGAAAAGACCTTCACTTCGCCCTATGCCGCCGGAGCCGCTCGGGTGGTCATTAACCCCGATCACCCCATCTCCATGGGTGGATTCGGCACCTGCGCCGGAAAGTACTCGGCCTGCCGCATGTCCGAAGGCATCCATGACGACATTGCCGCGACGGCCGTCGCCATTGCCGACACCGCCACGGGCGAAGTCGCGATCTTCGTGGGCGTCGATACGGTGGGTATGTTCCTTTATGACTACCGCCTGTACCACGCAGCGGCCCAAAAGGCCTTTTTTGAAAAGGGCATCAAATTTGAAGGCGAGCGCATCATCGGTGCCTTCAGCCACAGCCACTCGGGCCCCGATACCGCCGGTATCTGGGGAGGCATGATGGGCGAAATCCGTGACGAAGAGGACTACATCATCTTCGTTCGTGAATCCATCGTTCAGGCAGCGCTGCAAGCCTATGACAACCTGCAGGACGTGGAAATCACTTGGGGTACCGGGTCCGCCATCAATAATGACGACGATGATCCCACCGATGACGAAGACCTGTTCAGCCTGCGTGGCGTGAAGCCCGGTACGGGCGAGACCGTGTTCACCCTGACCCGCTGGGTCGGCCACCCGACGGCTTATGGTAGCGATAACCGGGCGATCACTGCCGACTACGTGGGCACCTTCCGCAAGAAGATGGAAGAGGAACTGGGCGGGATTGCCGTGTATGTCAACGGCCCTATCGGCTCGGTCTATACCCAGTCGCCCGAGGGCTGTAACATGGAAGATGCCTTCCCGTTAGGCTATCAGGACCCCGATATTGACGACGACCCTGGCATGGACAGCAAGGCCGCTTGTGTAGGCTTCAACGTAGCCGATCAGGCCATTGCGGGCCTTGCCGCCGGAAAACCCCTGGCCACCAGCGGTTTGAAGTTCCGACACCAGATATTCAAGTTCCACCCGACCAACCCCATCCTTATCAACCTGGGCATCCTGGGGCCGATCCCCATTCCCGACATCAACATCAAGGACCCCACCGACTTGATGGAATCCGAGTTCTCCTGGGTGACCTTGGGCGAACTGAACTTCCTGACCACCCCCGGAGAGTCCTTCCCCAGCTTCGCAGCCACCGCCAAACAGGCCCTGATCGACGCCGGCTTTGAAAATCCCATCGTCCTTGGGCTGGCCCAAGATTGGATGGGCTATTTGATGACCGTGGACCAGTATGACAACGATCCCGACCTGGGCTACCATCGTGGCCTCTCCCCGGGCAAAGAAGTCCATCCCAAGTACATGGAACGTCTGATGGAAGCCATCGCTGCCGAATAGTCCCCCTCCGCAAAACACCACAGCATTACCCCCCGCGCACCACAGCGTCCGGCCCCGCACAGCACAGCGTGCGAACCCGGTAACAGCAAAGTGTGGCCAGGCATAGTCCGTTGGATGGATGATGGATGACACGTCCGACAGGCCGCCTCCAAGGGCCAATCGTGCATAGGTCAGTGCCACGACCGTGAGGGAGTGGGCGCGCCGATTGATGCCATGCGGGTAGGCGAAGCCTATGAGGGACTAATCAGTGCCACGACCGT